>JAUWBQ010000089.1 GCA_030601645.1 Candidatus Bathyarchaeota archaeon
GAGTAATGAACCACGATGTTAGGGACCGGACCTACTGAGCTGATCGTTGTCCTCTTTATCGTACTGCTACTTTTCGGAGGCAAGAAGCTACCGGAGTTAGCTAGGTCGATGGGATCTGCGGTTAGGGAGTACTCAACGGCCACGAAGGACCCCGCCAAGTTCGTTGAGAGCCAGACCAAGACTAAAGAGGAAGAGGAGCGGGATGCGATCCTTGAGGCCGCCAGGAAGCTCGGAATTGAGACCGAGGGCAGGAGCATAAAGGAGATCGCTGAGGATATAGTCAAGACCACGAACAGGGAGTAAGTCATCTACACCGGGTTCTTGGTGCTTTTAGTTGGCTGAAGAGGAAGAGCTTTCAATCTGGGATCATCTCGAGGAGCTCTCTCAGAGGCTCCGAAGAGTTCTATTCGTCATCGTCCTGGCAACCGTTCTTGTGGTAGTTCTACCGGGTGACCTGGGGAGCGCCCTAAGGTTGGACTTCTCCAACTACAGGCCTCTACTATCTGTTGTGATAGAGATAATCCAAGACGCTCTACTCCCGGAGCCTGTAAATCTCTTGGCGATAGGCTGGCTCGACATGTTCTACATTTTCTTCCTTGTGGCGTTTGTGTTGGGGATGCTCATTACAATGCCCTACACGGTGTATGAGCTGTTCAAGTTCATCAGCCCTGCTCTCTACCCCCATGAGAAGAGGCGCATGTACACGTTCGTATTTATAGTAACACTACTTTTCTCGATAGGCGCGCTGTATGCATGGTTCGTGCTCTTACCCACTACATTCAATGTCCTATACGGGTTCGTGTTCCAGAGCAATATCGTGCCCCTCTTCGCTGTAAAGGACTTCTTCAACATGGTGGCGTTCGGTATTCTTGGCTCAGGTATCTTCTACACGTTTCCCCTCGTCATCTGGATGCTGGTGAGTGCAGACCTGATCGGCGTCCAGACATTGAAGGAGAACAGGAAGCAGCTCTTCATCGGCCTCATCATAGTTACGGCAGTGCTGACCCCAGACCCCACCCCGTTCTCGATGCTGCTCATGTCGATCCCGTTCTACATACTATACGAGATCACGATACAGGTCCTCTCCAGAGTAAAGAAGGAGAAGAGGGACCCAGCAATTGACATCGGAATACAGGCCTCGAGGGAGATGCTGAGTAGAACCCAGGACCCTGACACCTGATCCCAATTCTTCCCCACAATGCTTGAAGACTAAACCTAGGGTCTCGACTGGGGCTATTAAAAATTAAAAAAGTGGGTCTGGGAAAAAAGGGCTACTTGCTTCTCGCGAGCTTGACTGATTTCTTGGCTTTCTCTGTCTTCGGTTTCGCCTTGGGCTTCGCTACGCTCTTCTTGGCAACTAGCACTTTCTTAGGCTTCTCCTTTGCCATCTCGAAGGTCGGCTTGGGAAAATCTGAGAGGAAGGGACTGTCCACTCCCGAGAGCACGACTGTCACCTTCATCCTGTCATCGAGTTCGCTGGTGACCCTGGCGCCCCACGCGACACGGGCGTCGGGTGAGACCCTGTCCAGGACGAGCTCTCCCGCCCTGTTGACGTCCTCTAGTGTCATGTCCCCTCCGCCCTCGATGTAGACAAGGGCCCCCTTGGCCTCCCTTATGTCCCCTATGTCCAGGAGCTGGGAGTCTAGTGCCCTCTCGACGGCCTCTTCGACCTTGGCGTCTCCGGCGCCCTCGCCGAAACCGATTGCACAGATGCCGCCTTCCCTCATTATGGCGTTCATGTCGGCGAAGTCCAAGTTCATCAGGCCGGGCATCGACAGCGCCTCGGCCATGTTCTTGATGAATGTGGAGATCCTCTCGTTGGCGACGCCGAAGGCCTCCTTCAGCGGGAGGTTGCCTGCCACCCTACGTAGACTGTTGTTGTCAATTACGATGACCGAGTCACAGATCTCAACTAGGTCCTTTAATCCGTCCTTGGCCTTGTCCAGCCTAGTCCCCTCGACCTCGAAGGGAATTGTCACGACACCGATGGTCAGGTTCCCGAGCTCTCGAGAGATCCTTGCGACCACCGGGGAGGCCCCTGTCCCAGTTCCTCCACCGAGGGTCGTCGTCACGAAGACGAGGTTTGCGTCTCCTATCGCCTTCTCGATGTCTAGGGCGCTCTCCTCTGCGGCCTTCAGCCCCTTCTCGGGGAAGCCCCCGCATCCGAGTCCGCCTGTAGTGTTGTAGCCTAGAAGGACCCTCTCGTCCGCCTTCGATATGCTTAGGTGCTGTGCGTCACTGTTCATGGCGTACGTTCTGACTCCGGTGATCCCCCGCTTCATCCAGGAGACGATGTTCGAGCCGCCGCCTCCAACGCCGATGACGCTTATCTTGGGGATGGATTCCTTTGCTATCTCTTCGATGCTTCGCTCTGCCATTGCTAGAGAACCGACTTCCGCTTCAACCTGCATTTATACTACACCCCGTTTATTGCTGATCAGTATTAAAAATACAGTTTAATTTAGGCGTGTGTAAGTCTCCAAAACTACAAACACGGAACTCCAAATTTGTGGTGAAAAAAGCGCTCTGTGAATCATTCAATCTAATGTGCCTTGACAAAGTATCGAAAGACCATGTTTTTGAGACCAATATAAGCAATTTGTATTACAAGTCCATAATTGATATTTTAAGTCCCGACCATCCAAAAGAGAAAATCCGGTGGTCGCATGAGACTCTTGATCGAGGATGTCACTATTAGGAAGGTGGAGACTATCGACTCCGAGACCTCGGTTAGAGAGGCCACCGAACGTATGAACAGCCGGTCAACGAGCTGTCTGATAGTGCTCACGGGGGGGGAGATATCAGGGATCCTTACGACCTGTGATGTCGTTTCGCGGGTGGTCGCCAAGGGGCTGGACCCTGAGCGCACGCCCGTGGTGGACGTCATGTCGAAGCCCGTGATCATGATGAGGCCGGACGCCCCCCTCGAGGAGGCGATCAAGATAATGCTCCAGCATAAGATCAAGAAGATCCCATTGGTCACGAGCCATGCCTATGAGGACAGGCTGGTGGGGTTGCTCTCCCTCTCAGATATCATAGAGAGCCATTCGGAGATCTTCTCTAAACTGTGGGAGGAGGCCTTGATGATCACAACGGTTATCGCGGAGAAAGGGGAGTTCGTGGTCGTAGCGACCCAGTAGACGAGTATGGGCTGTTTCTACCCGGAATACAAATTCGCCACCCCATTTCGAATCACCGATACTCCGCAAGATTGATTACTATATGATTTTAGGGTCAATATCATTCATCCATTTTCTTTTTCTATATTCGTATTCGATGGAATACGGAAAAAATAGAGACTAGGGGCTACGTTTCAGTTGGCTTCGGAGGAAAAGGCAGTGCAAACAGAGGCTAGGCAGGAGGATAGTTCATTCGATGTAGGCAATACTGAACTTGATGAAGCCAAAGCCCTCCTTGCCACTGCTCAGGCCAGGATAGCGGTTCTCGAGGAAGGCAACCTCGTTAAGGCCATCAAACTCTACGAGAATGCACTCGCCATCTACAGCAAGATAAACAATCAAGTAGGAATCGGGGACGCACAGCACAGCCTCGGGAAGATAAACGAGAGTCTGGGGGAGTTAGATAAGGCAATCTCTCACTTAAATGAGGCGCTGCAGGTCTTCAGGGGCCTCAAGGAGCGAGACCGGATCGCTGAGATCCTCAACAATCTCGGCGAGATCCATATCGAGAGGAGAGATTACAAACAGGCTGAGGCCCACCTGAAAGAGGCCCTCAAGATCAGAAGGGAGCTCGATGATAAGAGAGAGATGACGAGGACCATACGCAACCTAGGCAGGATCTTCGAGCTAATCGGGGAGTATAACGAGGCCCGGATCTTCTATCGCCTCGTACTCCAGATCTTCGAGAGGTTAGAGGACGAGAAGGGTATAGTTGACACCAAGTTCCTCCTCGGCACACTGCTGACCAAGATGGGGAGGTACAAGGACGCGAAACCAAGGTTCGCTGAAGTGCTCAAGAAGTACACCGAGATGGAGGACGAAACAGGCATCGTCGGGAGCCACAGCTACCTCGGAGTCGTCCTGTACCAGTCAAGCGACTATGAGAAAGCTAGACGACACCTGTTACAGGCCTACGATAGCTACAAGGCTTCAGGAGAGAAGGAGGGCCTGGCTAGGACACAACTCTACCTGGGAGCCGTCCTGACGAGGCTCGACAAGGTCTCCGAGGCTGAGAAGTACCTCAGCAAGGCTCTGACGCTGTACAGAGACCTTGGTGAGAAGAAGGAGGTCTCCAAGGCCCTATACCATCTTGGCAGAATCTATGTCGGGCAGGGCGACCTCAAGAAGGGTAAGACGCATCTCGACGAGGCCCTAACGCTGCAGAGGGAGTTCAACGATAAAGAGGCCATCGCAGATTGCACAGCGGCTCTCGGCGATGTCAATGATAGGCTTGGGGACCACCAGGCGGCCCTGCATTGCTTGGAAGAAGCGGCTAAGATCTACGAGGAGTACTACAAGCGGAAGGAACTAGCTAGCACGTGTAATGACATCGGGGCCATCCTCAGCGAACATGGCGATTACAAGAAGGCGGAGAAACACTTCAAAGCGGCCATCAAGATATACGACGAGCTCAGTGATGAGGAGAACGTAGCGAAGGCGAAGTATAACCTCGGCGTCATCCACAGCGAGCTTGAGAACTACAAGAAGGCCAAGACGCTACTGGATCAGGCGCTTAAGATCCAGAGAAAGTACGGGGATCAGCCCGCCATGGCTGGGACACTCTACAACCTCGGCGTCACCCTGTGCGAGCTGGAGAAGTACAACAAGGCGAAAAAACACCTCAAAGAGGCGTCCGAGATCCAGGAATCCCTCAAGGATGCCGAGGGCATGGCCTGGTCCCTATACAACCTCGGCGTCACCGACGGCCGTCTGGGCTTCCATAAAGCAGCGAAGTCGAGCCTGGAGAGGAGCCTCCAGGCGTTCAAGAAGCTCGGGAACGTGGAGGGGGTGGCGAACTCCCTCGGCAACCTCGGTAGACTGAATGAGGAGCTCGAGGACTACGAGGGGGCCATCACCAGCTACCAAGAGGCCTTGGAGTTCTACGAAAAGACTGATCGTGAGGACGACATAGCCGGATTCTATCTCAAGATTGGTGAGATACACCTCCGAGCATCCCAGTACGATGTAGCAGAGAACAACCTGGAGAAGGCTCTCAAGGGTTTCAGGAAACAGGAGGACGGTGAAGGGATCGCCAGAACCTCATCAGGCCTCGGAAAGGTGATGCTGGAGATCGGGAGGCACAGGAGAGCCAGCAACCTGCTGGCGGAAGCCTCTAACCTGTACAGGGAGACGGGGGAGAGGGAGGCCCTCATCGAGACGCTGCTCCTGCTTGGAACCGCATACACCGTGGGAGAGAAGCCGTACAAGGCTAAGGCAACCCTCAAAGAGGCCCTTGAGGTCCAGAGGGAGATAGAGGAGGGAGGCAGCCTCGAGACCCTGCTGAAGCTCGGGGACACCATGATGGACCTCGGGGAGCACGCGGAGGCGAAGCCCCTACTCGAAGAGGCGCTGGTAAAACTGAGGGAGGCCGAGGATAGAAGCGTCCTCGCCGAGACATTGGGAAAGATAGGGGTGGCCGCATATCACACTCGGAGCTACGGGGAGAGCTCTAAGTACCTGGAAGAGGCCCTCACTGAGTATACAGGGTCCGACGATGAAGGGGCTAAGACGGAGCTGACCCACTATCTGGGGATCTCGCTGGTCGAGATAGGAGAGCACCAGAAGGGTAAGCCTCACCTTGAGAGAGCCTTCCAAAGACACGAGGAGCGCGGTGACATCGAGCGTGCCTGCCTCGTTCTAGGGTATCTGGGTGTATGCCTCTTCGAGATGGGTGAACATGAAGAGGCGGAGAGGCATCTGCATGATGCTCTGACCATCCAGAGGGATATGGAGAACAAGGACCAGATAAGCAGGACCCTCGTCACGCTGGGCGAGACCCTCAACAAGCTCGAGAAGCACGAGGAGGCGAGGCAGCATCTCGAGGAGGCGCTTACATACACGGCTGGCGAGAGGGAGCGGGGACGCACTCTGGAGAGCCTCGGATCTGTTCTGGTTCATCTCGGCGAACGTGAGGAGGCCTTTGCGAGATTCGAGGAGGCCCGTGAGATCTTCAAGAGTCTGGGGGATCAGGAGGCGACTGCGAGGAACCTGCACGGCCTCGGACTTCTCCAGGAGGAACCAGATGAGATCGAGAGTTCGATCATGCACTTGGGAGAGGCCTTCGAGATCTACAGTGAGCTCGGCGCCTCGGATTCTTCCGTGGTCGTTCTCAACGACATGGGTCTGAGGATGAGCCAGAAAGGGGACTACGGAGGGGCAAAGAAAGCACTCTCCGAGGCTCTGAAGCTCTGTAAGATGGGCGGAGATAAGAAAAGTGAGGCCAGGATCCTCAACAATATAGGCGTTGTTTCGAGGAGACGAGGAGAGCCGGAGAAGGCACTTAAAAGTCTAGTGAAGGCGCTCAATGTTCAGCGAAAGATTGATGGTAGTTTCGCTGTCATAGAGACGTTGTGTAACATCGGGACGGTTTCAAATGCGGTGGGTGAAGCCGCGGAGGCGAAGTCGTACTTCGATGAGGCCGTATCGGCTCTGAGGGACCCCAAGGACAAGTCTCTTGAAACTCCAAAGGGGACGGCTGCAAGGATCATCGACAGCCTGGCCTGTCACAGGATAAAGTCCAACGAGCCCCTTGAGGATCTGATACAGCTCACGGAGGAGATGGGCATAGAGAACGAGATGGTCGCCCTAAAGGGCTGGATCATCATCAGGGAGGGGCATCAGCTGGCGTCGAAGGGCAGATGGGACAAGGCGGCCGAGATGATAGAGAGCGGAGAGAGGGCGATAGATGAGTACTCCAACGACGGAGACTCGCCGTTGATATATGAGAGCTTGAAGGAGGAGAATGGACGTGTCGTTTAAAGATTACTTGCAGGAGCGCGAGGGTAGGCTGGAGCTGCTGAGCGGCTTGAAGCAGGCTGTCCTCGACGAACCTCACAAGAACGGTAAGCTGCTGAAGAAGTACGGGGTAGAGACCAGCGACGAGGTCCTTTGGATGCTCGTCTCCCAGGGGAATGTGGCCTACAGGTCAGGCGATCTGGAGGCCTTCGAGTACTTCGTGGAGCTGCTGTTCGAGATCATAGATGCCTCACCGGAGGACGTCGATGAGGAGCAGATACTTAGGGAGATAAAGCATTGCGGGCTCATGTCCGCCCATCATCATAACTATCACCCCTTCAGAGCCGTCCTGG
>JAUWBQ010000057.1 GCA_030601645.1 Candidatus Bathyarchaeota archaeon
GGCCTTCGTCACGGGCGACTTCAGGATCCCCAAGGAGGAGGGAGTGATCACCGAGGAGGACATCTACGCTGAACTCGGGCAGATCGTGGCCGGAAAGAAGAAAGGAAGGACCAGCCCCGACGAGATCACCCTCTTCAAGGCCACCGGCCTCGCCATCCAGGACGTCGGAACCGCCCACAAGGTCTCCCAGCTGGCAAAAGAGAAAGGAATCGGGATTACCCTAGCTGGCTAGACCGGCATGTTGCCGTGCCTCTTCGGCAGGTGGCCCCTCACCCTTTTCTTAGAGAGAAGCTCCAAGGCATTGATGATCCTGGGCCTGATCTCGGTGGCCTCGATGATGTCGTCGATGTACCCAAGCTTTGCGGCGTGGAGAGGGTTGGAGAACTCCTTGAACTCTTCGATGAGTTCCTCTCTCCTCTCGGGGCTCTCCGTGATCTCCCTCCGGTAGACGATCTCCACGGCCCCCTCTGCCCCCATGACGGCTATCTCGGCTTGTGGGAGGGCGTAGACGAAGTCGGCTCCTAGCATTTTGCTCCCGAGGGCTATGTGGGCTCCCCCGAAGGACTTGCGGAGGATCACCGTGATCTTGGGGACGGTCGCCTCGGCGTAGGCGTAGATGACCTTGGCCCCGTGCCGGATGATGCCCCTATGCTCCTGGTCTACGCCCGGCAGGTATCCGGGGACGTCCTGGAAGGTGACGACGGGGAGCCCAAAAGCATCGCAGAAGCGCACGAACCTTGCGATCTTGTCCGAGGAGTCGATAGTCATGCACCCCGCCATGACGGCGGGCTGGGTGGCGACGACGCCCACGCTCAGCCCCCCCATCCTCGCGAAGCCCACGACCGCGTTGGGCGCGAAATCGGGCTGGACCTCGAAGAAAGAGCCCCTATCCACGACCCCATTAATCATCAGGTGGATGTCATACACCTTCATCGAGTCGACGGGTAGGATGTCCACGAAGTCTACCGCCAAGGGTGGTTGGGACTCTGCGGTTGGGGGGTCATCGAGGTTGTTCGACGGCAGATAGTGGAGCAGCCGTTTCACTGCCTCGAAGCACTCAGCCTCGCTGTCGAAGGCCATAGATGCGACGCCGCTGACAGAGCCGTGGACATCGGCGCCCCCAAGCTCCTCGAAGGAGGTCTCCTCCCCCGTCACCTCCCTGATCACCTTGGGCCCAGTGATGAAGGAGTAGCTGATGCCCCTGACCATGAAGATGAAGTCCATCAAAGCGGGAGAGTAGACGGCCCCTCCCGCCGTGGGCCCTGCGATGACCGCGATCTGCGGCACGACGCCCGAGCAGGCCACGTTGGCGTTGAAGATGTCGCCAAGGCCCATGAGGGAGGCGATGCCTTCCTGGATCCGGGCGCCTCCGGAGTCGAGGAAACCTATGATTGGCAGTCCGTTCTCGGCGGCTAGGCGGAGGACGCGGCTGATCTTTCGGGTGTGGGTCTCCCCTGTCGAGCCCCCCAAGAAGGCGAAGTCCTGGGAGTAGACGAAGACGGGCCGCCCGTCCATGGTCCCGGATCCCGTGACGACCCCGTCCCCCATCCTCCTACGCTTGTCCATGCCGAAGGACGTGAACCTGTGCTCGACGTATGGGTCGAGCTCCACGAAGCTGCCGGGATCGAGGAGGAGTTCGATCCGCTCGCGGGCCGTCAGCTTCCCCTTATCGTGCTGCCTCTTGATCTCGGACTCCTCTCCCTTCAGCTTCTCTCTGATCTTGCGAAGCTCCTCAGTCATCTTCATCGTCTATCTCTCAACCCCTCACCTGCTCCATAGGTCAAATCGACATGGCCTTGGTTTAAACCGCGCTGTTACATATAGAATCAGCTTTTTATTTTATTAAGCTGAGCATTAGAGTTGGTTTGTATGACACTGGAAGGATTGAAACACATAGGGATCGCAGTCTCCGACTTGGAAGAGGCCCTGGCCTTCTACGAGGAGGCCTTCGGCTTGATGGCCGAGAGAATTGTCGCCCTAGAGGAACGGAATGTGAGAGTCGCCTTCCTCCCCTTGGGAAACACGAAAATCGAGCTGCTGGAGCCGTTGGGCGAGGGGGCTCTCTCCAGATTCCTTGAGAGGAGGGGGGAGGGGCTGCACCACATCGCCCTCGGTGTCTCGGACATCCACAGTTCTCTGAAAAGGATGAAGGAGACGGGGATCAGGCTGGTGGACAAGGTTCCGAGGCCGGGCGCCGAGGGGGGCCTCGTAGCCTTTCTGCATCCGCAGAGCACGAGAAACGTCCTCGTGGAGCTATGTGAGGAAGCATCCTAATAGCCCCATGTCGTGCCGCTCGTCAGGAGAGGATACGCTCTAAGGTTGTCTTTTGCATCCTATTTGCCTCTTCACAACTGCGGTTACCGGGCGTCTTCTACTCGATCACTAGGAGGACATCGCCCTCGTTCACAGAGGCGCCCACCAAGATGTACATCTCTTTGACGGTCCCGGCTTTGTAGGCCATTATCTCATTCTCCATCTTCATTGCTTCGAGTATGCACAGAGCCTGGCCCGCTTCAACCGGGTCTCCCTTCTCGACCATGACGGAGATGATCTTGCCCGTCATGGGTGCCACCACGGATTCCTCACCGACCTGCTGAACGGCCGGAGCCATCTCCTTGGGAGCCGCGATGGAAGGCTCGAATGCCACCGATGAGCGCCTCCTTGAGGCGGCCCTCACCTCGGCTTTGAACGTTGTCCCATCCACACGGACCGGGTATTCTTCCTTGGAGGTGAGCTCTGGCAATTCTATCTCGTGTACATTGCCGCCCACTACAATCTGGAACTTATTGCCCAGATCGGAGTCAGCCGGCAACTCAACGATGAGAACTCTCTCATCGATTCTACACGTGAACCTGTTCTCCCCTGTTCTCAGGAGCTCTATGTTGCGGGGTTTACCGTCGATGTATACCTCGTAGATAGGCATTTTCACGCACCGCGCTCGGACAAACTTCGTCTGCCAGCCAACACCCAGGGGGATATCCCCCCCTTCTCCCTCGCAGGGATCAGCGCTTTCGCACCTCGGTAGCTCCTCAGGTATGTCGCTACGGCAACGGAGACTGTCGCTATCTCCTCCAGCTCCCTGATCCTCTCGAGGGGAATCCCGGCTTTGTTCTCCTCCCGTCTTGCTTTTCTCCCCTTGAAGAAATCGGGGGCTACCTCGGGGAACAAGGCGTAGGTTATCTCGTCCTCCTCGCTCTCGATGTATTGCCTCACATCGTCCGGTATCTTGCCGAGGGCGGGCTCCAGGAGATCGCCAGGCCGGCACGTTATGGGGTTCTCGTCGCCGATGATTTCCCTCTGCAGCCCCTCGTCGATGGCTGCAGGGGGCCTACCGTAGAACCCCTTGACGTAGTTCCTCACCTCGTTGGATACCATGCCGTACCTCACGCCGGATAGGACGTTCATCACCGCCTGTACCCCGACGAGCTGACTCGTCGGCGTGACCAGCGGCGGGTACCCCAGCTCCCTCCTGACCCTAGGGACCTCCTCCAGGACCTCCTTCAGCCTGTCGAGGGCGTTCTGCTCCCCAAGCTGCTTGAGGAGGTTGGAGAACATGCCGCCGGGGATCTGGTGGACGATGATTGAAGGATCGACCCTCTCGGACTTCGATTTGATCATGCCATGAGGGTCGTAGGTTTTCTCTCTCAATTCCTGGAAGTACCCAGCGATCTCATTGAGCAGTTCGATGTCGAAGCCTGGGTCGTAGGGGGTTCCCTCTAGGGAAGCCACGACGGACTCGACGGGCGGCTGCGAAGTCCCCCAAGCGAGGGGAGAGAACGCTGTGTCAATTATGTCGACGCCGGCCTCACATGCCCGGAGATAGGTCATCATTACCATCCCGCTGGTGCTGTGGCAGTGGAGGTGCACTGGAAGCCCGACGCCATCCCTCAGGGCCGACACCAGCTCGTAGGCGACCTGTGGAGATAAAATCCCAGCCATGTCCTTGATGCAGATGGTGTCGCAGTCCAGCCCCGCCAGCTCCTCGGCGACTCCGGTGTAGTACTCGATGGTGTGAACCGGGCTGATGGTATAGCTGATCGACCCCTGGGCGTGCGCCCCCACGCCTTTGATGGTTCTTATGGCCACCTCCATGTTCCTCACGTCGTTCAGCGCGTCGAAGACCCGGAAGATGTCTATCCCGTTCTCCGCTGCCTTCTCCACGAACTTCACCACGACGTCGTCGGGGTAGTTACGGTATCCGACCACGTTCTGGCCTCGGAGCAGCATCTGGAGAGGCGTCCTCTTCATATGTTGCTTCAGCCGCCGGATCCTCTCCCAGGGGTCCTCCCCCAGAAACCTTATGCAGACGTCGAAGGTGGCACCTCCCCAGACCTCTAAAGAGAAGAACCCCACGCCGTCCATTCTCTCGGCGATCGGGATCATCGAGTCCGTGCGCATCCTCGTCGCCATCAGCGATTGGTGTGCGTCGCGAAGTGTCGTGTCGGTGATCTTCACGGGCTTCGAAGCCATCCTTGCCTTCCCCCTGCCAAGTGGATATTGTACTCCTTCGAATCCATGTTTATAACGGTATATTCGCGTGCTTCTTGGGCGGCCTCGCCTCCCTCTTGGTGGCGAGCATCTCTAGGGCGCTGATCAGCTTCGGCCTCGTCTCGGCGGGCTCGATCACGTCGTCGATGTAGCCCTTCTGAGCGGCTACGTAGGGGTTGGCGAACTTCTGGATGTACTCGCTCGCCAGATCAGCCCTCTTCTCGTCGGCGTCCTCGGCCTCGGCGATCTCCTTCCTGAAGATTATGTTGATGGCCCCCTGAGGCCCCATCACGGCGATCTCCGCCGAGGGCCAGGCGTAGTTGATGTCGCCCCCGGAGTGCTTGCTCCCCATGACGTCGTAGGCCCCCCCGTATGCCTTCCTGACGATCACGGTAATCTTGGGCACGGTCGCCTCGCAGTAGGCGTAGAGCAGCTTCGAGCCGTGCCTGATGATCCCCCCGTGCTCCTGATCGGCCCCGGGCATGAAGCCCGGCACATCAACGAAGGTGATGACGGGAATGTTGAAGGCGTCGCAGAACCTGACGAACCTGCCGGCCTTCACCGAGGAGTTGATGTCCAGGGCACCTGCGTAGAAGGAGGGCTGGTTTGCGACCACCCCCACGGTCCGGCCGTTCAGGCGGGCGAGGCCGATCACGATGTTGGGCGCCCAGAGGCGCTGGACCTCGAGGAACTCGCCGTCGTCCATGACGCTGTAGATGATCTCCTTCACGTCGTACGGCTTGTCAGAGTCGTCTGGGATGATATCCCTCAGCCCTTCGTCTGTCCTGTTGGGGTCGTCCCCTTTGTCAACAATTGGCGGGTCCTCCATGTAGTTGGATGGCAGGTAGCTCCACAGCTCCTTTATGAGCTGGACGCAGTGCTCCTCGTCCTCAACGATGAAGTGTGCGACCCCGCTGGTCTTGCTGTGGACCAGAGCCCCGCCGAGCTCCTCGAAGGTCACCTCCTGGCCCAGCACTGTCTTGATTACCTGGGGCCCCGTGATGAACATGTGGCTCGTCTTGTCCACCATGATGATGAAGTCCGTGAGGGCCGGGGAGTAGACCGCCCCGCCGGCGCACGGCCCCATGATCGCGGAAATCTGGGGCACCACACCAGAGGCCATAACGTTCCTGAAGAAGATATCCCCATACCCGGCGAGGCTCGCCACCCCCTCCTGGATCCTGGCCCCACCAGAGTCGTTGAGGCCGATGACGGGCGCTCCGGCCTTCATGGCCAGGTCCATGAGCTTGCAGACCTTCTTCGCGAACATCTCGCCCAGCGAGCCTCCGAAGACCGTGAAATCCTGGGAGAACACGTAGACGAGCCTCCCGTCGATGGTGCCGTAGCCTGTCACGACGCCGTCTCCGGGGATCTTCCTCTCATCTATGCCGAACTCCGTGCACTGGTGGACCACGAACTTGTCGATCTCCTGGAAGCTACCGGGGTCGATGAGGGCGTCGATCCTCTCCCGCGCTGTCAGCTTGCCCTTCGCGTGCTGGGCATCTATCCTCCTCTTACCCCCGCCGCGCTCGGCCTGCTCGTTCAACTCTCTTAGGTGATTGATTTTCTCTTCCTGCGTGAGCCTTTTGATCTTGGCCATACTTCCTCACATTTCCACGCAAATATGTAAGTCGCGAATATTAGCGCGTATGGTATATAGAAAGTTTGTAACATCGAGAGTGCCCGGAACTATTATTTCACGGGTCCATAACCCTCGAAAAAAGCCTATATGCCCATCGCCTATGAGATCAGGGGAGTGAAGGGATGTCATCTGAGCGGGAGCAAGCCCCAATAAAAAAGGAGGTGGATCGCTGGGAGAGAGAGACCCTCAAGCCTACGCTTGAGAGGTCTCCCGAGTGGAAGGAGAGGTTCACCACTCCTTCGGGAAGGTCCATAGGGAGACTCTACACCCCCCTAGATGTCGGGGATTTCGATTACCTCAAAGACCTGGGCTTCCCGGGGGAGCCGCCGTTCACGAGGGGCATATATGCAACCCAGTATCGTGGGAGGCTCTGGACCATGCGGCAGTACTCGGGCTATGCATCGGCCGAGGAGACCAACAGACGGTACAAGTACCTCCTCAAGCAGGGGCAGACAGGTCTCAGCGTGGCCTTCGACCTGCCCACCCAGATCGGGTACGACTCCGACGACACCATGGCGGAAGGCGAGGTCGGGAAGGTGGGAGTGCCCATCAGCACGCTGGAGGACATTGAACTCCTCTTCGGGGGCATCCCCCTCGGAAAGGTAAGCACGTCGATGACCATCAATGCCACGACACCCCAGATCCTGGCAATGTACCTGAGGATCGCAGAAGCCCAGGGGGTGCAGCTGTCTGAGGTGAGGGGCACCGTCCAGAACGACATACTGAAGGAGTACGTGGCCAGGGGAACCTACATCTACCCCCCGTCTCCCTCGATGAGGCTCGTCGTGGACGTCATGGAGTACTGCCACAGGAACGCCCAGAGGTTCAACACCATCAGCGTCAGCGGCTACCACATGAGGGAGGCAGGGGCCACAGCCGCGCAAGAAATCGCCTTCACCATCGCGAACGGAATGGAGTACGTCAGGGCCGCGATAGAGAGGGGAATGCCCGTAGACGCGTTCGCCCCCAGGATATCTTTCTTCTTCGGCTGCCACAACGACTTCTACGAGGAGATAGCGAAGTTCAGGGCTGCGCGCAGGATATGGGCTGGTATCATGAGAGAGAGGTTCGAGGCGGAGAGCAGGCGCTCCCTCCTCATGAGGTACCACGTTCAGACCGACGGGGTGACCCTGACGGCCCAGCAGCCGTACAACAACGTCGTGCGGGTCACGATACAGGCCCTGGCCGCCGTCCTAGGGGGGTGCCAGTCGCTGCACACCAACTCGTTCGACGAGGCCCTCAGCCTCCCATCCGAGGTGGCAGTGACGACGGCGTTGAGGACCCAGCAGATCATAGCCCACGAGAGCGGTGCGGCTAACAGCGTCGACCCGATGGCGGGCTCATATCTGGTGGAGCATCTGACCAGAGAGATAGAGGAGGAGGCCCTAAGGTACATTGAGAGGATAGACGAGATGGGGGGTGCCACATCGGCCATCGAAAGAGGTTATATCCAGAGGGAGATAGCCGAGAGCGCGTACAACCAGCAGAAGGAGATCGATAGCGGCGAGAGAGTGATCGTGGGCGTTAACAGTTACACTGTCGAGGAGGAGGCCCCCATACACCTCCTTGAGGTTGATCCAGCGCTCGTGAGGAGACAGGTCCAGAGGCTGAAGGCATACAAGGGGACGAGGGACACTGCAGAAGTTGAGAAATCGCTGGGGAAACTCAAGCGGGCCGCAGAGGGGGAGGTCAACCTCATGCCACTCATCATCAAGGCCATCGAGGCACGCGCTACGAACGGTGAGATATCCAACACTTTGAGGGAGGTTTTCGGAGAGTACAGGGCCACGACAATAGTGTGAGAACGAGGTCTTGAGAATGGTGAAGGGTGAGAGGATAAAGGTCCTCATTGCGAAAGTCGGGCTGGATGGCCACGACAGAGGGGCGAAGGTGATCGTCAGGGCCCTGAGGGACGCCGGGATGGAGGTCCTCTACACAGGCATCAGGCAGAGCCCTGAGATGATAGTCGCGGCCGCCATACAGGAGGACGTAGACGTCATCGGCCTCAGCTCGCTGTCGGGCGCTCACATGATCCTCTTCCCGAGGGTGATGAGGCTGCTGAAGGAGCGAAACATAACTGACATCATGGTGATAGGAGGGGGCATCATACCGGAGAAAGACGTGGATCGGCTCAAGGAAGAGGGGATCGCCAAGACCTTCGGCCCCGGAACGAGTCTGAGCACGATTGCGGAGTATATAAGGGAGAAAGCCTAGAGCGAGGGGCTCAGCAACCTCGATTGGCGTGATATAGATTCAATCCCGTCCCGCCGAGTGTGTCATCCGGCGAACCACCCTCCAGTCAACGTTATAAGACCAGATGTCCAGGCGTGATCGAGATAGATCTATGGTTGTAAGGTATGACACAAGGGCGGGTAGCGCGAGTAGGGTTGTCGTGGCTAGGCTGAAGCCCGGGAGCGACCTCCTGGGATCCCTCCAGGAGATAGTGGGCAGAGAGGGGGTCAAGGCTGGGGTCATCCTCTCAGGCGTCGGCCTGCTGGGGGAGGCCCGGCTCAGGAACTGCAAGAGCCTCCCGGAGAAGTACCCCATAACCGACGAGAACCGCACCTACCTGTCCTTCAGCAGGCCCCTGGAGATCCTATCCCTCTCCGGGAACATCACAATGGCCGAGGGGAATCCTTTGGTTCACGCCCACGTGACCCTCTCCCACGTCGAAGAAGACGAGATCGGGATCATCGGAGGTCATCTAATAGAGGGATGTGTCATCTTCGGCTTCGCCGAGATCATCCTCATGGAGCTGAAAGACATCGATATGGAGAAAAACTACGACAAGGAGACGAGAACCTTTCAACTCTTTGCATGAGACTGTCAGGCCCGAGGACGCAACGGTCATTTGACTGATCAAAGGCGCTTGGGTCATGCGCGAAATTATCCTGGAGTGCGCGCACCGTTGAATGATAGGAGGCCTCGTAAAGCTATTTATTCCCCGGTTTTCTCCATTATCTTGGTTCTGTTTGTCGGCTACATTGAGAGAGCTGGCGCTCACAGAGATCCGCGAGATTATCCCGAACATCTTTAAGGTCTTCAGCCCCGACGACAC
>JAUWBQ010000118.1 GCA_030601645.1 Candidatus Bathyarchaeota archaeon
ATGGACCGTCAATATAAAAAAGATGGGGTCACCCAGTATCCCCTGATCTATCCTTTGATCCGAGAATTCAACCTCCTGGCCACTTCCGAGGTCTGGAACGAGAGCGCGGCCTGCAGCGAGCTCTGGATGCTCCTGAGGGCCATGGGGGACGAGACCCCCATCGTCGACCGCAGCCCCATACGGGGCCTCATAGCGGCCAAAACTAACCTCAATCCGGTGGAGGCCGTCAGGAGGCTGAGGTCGGAGCTCCGCGAGAACCCGGAGGGATTCAGGGTCCTCCTGAGGGTGATGCCTGTCGAGGCTATTGTGCCTACCGATCTGGGGGGGATCGTGGAGGCAGCCCATGAACTGGCAGCCAAGATAGGTGAGAATGAGAGTTTCAGGATAACCCTTGAGAAGCGGAGGACGCACCTCAGGAGCAGGGAGGTCATCGACGCCGTGGCCCAGGGGATCGATCGCAGAGTGGATCTAGAGGACTGTGACTGGATAATCCTAATCGAGATAATCGGAAGAATCACGGGGCTTGCGGTGATCCCCCGGGACGGCCTGCTCAACGTACAGAAGGAGAGAGCCAGGCTACTTTCGAAGGGGTAGGAGCGCCCCCCTCTCCACCAGAAGCCTCGTCAGGGCCTCCACCTCAGGGCCGCCCACGGCCTCAATCTCAGAGTCTGTGACCCCGAAGGTCTTCTTGATCCGCTCGGTCTTCTCAGCGTAGAGCTCCAAGACGGAGTCGTCGGCCACCCCCAGAGCCTTGGATGCCCTTCCGAAGGCCTCCTCAGCGGTCTCCTTCCCCCTGGCAAGAACCAGGAGAGCCACCCTCTCGGTGGAGGGTGAGATCCCCGCCACGTTGAGGGCCCGGGAGATCTGGTCCTGGCACGAGGCATATAGCAGGGCCTCGATGGCGAGGCTCCGGGAGATCGCTGAGCCGGCCTCGAAGGCTTTCACGGCGTTGACCGCGGCGAAGAACAGGTGCTCCCAGCCGGCCACATTGTCGGCGTCGAAGACTTGGAACACGGCTGGGGCGATCGCTCCACCCGCCCGCGCCAGGAAGTCGTCGACGTCGCCGATGGGGGCGTCTCTGAACCCTCCGATGGAGACGGCCCATTCGGAGCCCTTGATCCCAGCCGTCCGGACCATGCTTGACTACCTATGTGGAGCCCTTGAGGGCTAGGGCGACCTCCGCCACCCGCCTTCCCACGCCCTCGGCGTTCTTGACGGCCACCGCGTCGGCCTGGGCCCGGCGCCATCCCTCGTCCGCCTGGAGGGATGCGATGCCGAAGTACCCTTCCGAGAGGGGGTCGCCGACGCCCCCGACCACGATCATCCCGTGCATCAGGGCGAAGCGGGCTAGGGACTCCGCCACCTGCTCGGCGCCGCCGTACCTGAGGCCGGACAGGGAGAGGGTCGAGGCGACCTTGTTCCGGAGCCTGTGGTCGTCCATCTTGAGGGATCTGCTCCGGTCCATCATGTTCTTCATGACCCCGGGCACCCCGCCGAAGTAGCTGGGCGCGGCGAAGACGATGGCGTCCGCCGCCTCGAGCCTCTCCTTGACGAGGCCCATGTCGTCTTCCTCGTCCTGGGGGCACCTCTTCTCCTTCACGCATGTGTTGCACCCTGTGCATGGCAGTATCTTTAGACCGGCGAGGCTCAGGATCTCGGTCTCGGCGCCCGCCTCCTCCGCCGCTTCGAGGGCCGCCCTGAGAAGGGCATCCGTGTTCTTACCCTCCCGGGGAGAGCCGGAGACCCCGAGAACTTTGGCCTTTGACATATCGATCAGAACAGGGAGGGGCGTTCAAGATAAAGCTCTTCCCAAGAGTCGCGCGACGATGGAGGAAGTGGGTGGCCCGTGGTTGGAATAGCAACCAATTACCCGGGGACACAGGATCAAAGACCATTCTTCATCTATTGTTTAACCCGCTCAGATGCTGCCTCTGAGGATGAGAGTTGGGAATTAGAATGGAGATGTCGGAGACTACGAAGCTCTTTCCCAGATCAGATGGGTGCTCAGCCGCCTTCCCCCTACGAGCATCAGAGGCGTGCTCAACGTCAACCGATCGCCGTCAAGTTCATACATTCTCTCCTGTCTCACCCCGACCCAATTCGGAAATAGGCTGACCTCGATATGGTGGATGACCTTATCTCCCTTGACCTCGTATCGACCGCAATAGGACACGTAGCCTTCGACTGCGGCCGCTTTCTCCTCCACTGTGCCGCCCCTGATGTCCCCCGAAGCGAATTCCGGGCGATCCTCCTTCATGAAAGCCACGGACATGTACCCCTCATCGTTGTAGAGGAGGTACCCCACGCGCTCGCCGCGCCGGTGTACCTCGCCATCCTCCTTCCTCGTCTCAACGGAGACGAGCTTCCAGGTTCCAAGGAAGTCTTGCATATTCGGACCGGCCATTTCAACCACTGAGTAGAGAGTAGGATGGCTGAGGAAAAGAGTTGGGATAAGGAGGGGCGAAGGATTAGGTCTTGAGCTCTGGGTGTTCTTCCATGTTCTATCGGCTGCGTGCGCGAAAAGGAGTTAAGTGACGTGGGTTTGTCTATCTAGTGAAAAAATGAATATTCAAAACGTCGCTTGTGTTGGGGTGGGTCTGATTGGCCAGGGCTGGGCTACCCTCTTCTCGCTCAAAGATCTCCATGTGTGCATGTATGACATCTCGGAGGAGATACTCGAGAAAGCTCTCGAGCGCGTCGAATCAAATTTGCTATTCCTTGAGAAAAAAGGACTCATCCAAGAAGGCAAAGCCGTGGAAGCCCTCAACGGGATAAAAGGGACGACGAGCATGGCGGAAGCCGTGAGCCGTTCCGATTATGTCCAGGAATCGGTCAGAGAAGATTATGCTGTCAAGAGGAAGGTGTTCGCGGAGATGGAGCGCCATGCTCCGCGTCATGCGATCCTCGCGAGCAGCTCTTCAGGGCTGTTGATGACCGAGATCCAGAAGGCGACGACCATGCCTGAGAGGTGCGTGCTGGCGCATCCGATACTGCCCACGCACATCATATCCCTCGTCGAGATAGCCGGAGGGGAGCAGACATCGAAGGAGACATTGAAAACGACTTGTGAATTCATGTCGTGGCTTGGGAGGTCTCCGGTCGTGCTCAACAAGGAGGTGCCCGGCTACATCGTGAACAGGCTGCAGGCCGCAATCCTGCGAGAGGCGATCAGCCTAGTGGCCAACGGAGTGGCGAGCGCCGAGGACGTCGATAGAGCGTTCTGCGTCGGAATCGGGCTCAGGGACCCCATATTCGGCCCGTTCCTGAGGGCTCATGTGGCTGGGGGAGGAATCGAACGTTACATAGAGAATTTTGGCCAGTCGAATAGCAGCAGATGGAGGACGATGGAATCTTGGACCGCCATACCAGAATCAGCGGCCAAGAAGGTCATAGAAGGTGTATATGAGATGGAAGCCGTCCGGAGAGAGACGATAGATAGTATTGAAAGGGTTAGAGATGAGAAGCTGGTTGAGATCCTTGCCCTGATGGGGCCGAAGCATCCATTTTACTGAATGCCTCTGGGCGTATCGCGTGCTGCGCGTGGCATACGAGTGGTTATCTGAGGATAAGAGTCGGGATAAAGAAATAGTGAATTCACGCGTATGGTTAGAACCTTCTTGAGACGAACCTCGCGAATAAAGTACATAAAAATATGAAATCGTACAACGCCGTACGCCACCTGAACCAGAAAATCCAACGACTCCAATAAAGCAACCTGAAAAACCGTCTGAATGGTCTAGAGAGGGGGGGTCATGCATCGAAGCCTGAAAAACCCTCCACCACACGAAAGGAAGCCTAAAATCACTCCTCTCCGGTCCGATTCAGCACAAAAACGTGTTCCTAAGCAACGAATTCCCACCCAATAGAAACATAGGGGGGAGGGGGGGGTCATGCATCGGAACCTGAAAAACCCTCCACCACACGAAAGGAGCCGGAAAACGCCCCCGATACGACCCCGTTCATACCAAAAGGGGCACTAATGCATACCCAAAACCGCTATCATATGCTACCACTCACACCAGCACCACCCACACCCATTTTAAAACAGCACACCCAGAATATCAGATGTGAAACCCATGGCCAACAAACCCAAGATCGGCATAGCCAAGCTCCTCGAAACCGGCTCCAGGACCGCATCCAACTTCGCCCAGGGACCAGACGCAATGGAGAAAGGAGGCCTCCTGAAACTCCTAGAGGAAAAGGACTGCACCCTCGTCGAGTCCCGAACAGCAACCCTCACCCCCGACGAGGAGAAAGAATACGGCGCATGGCACAGGCTTGGCCTCGCATCCCGCCACCTCGCCGACATCGTCGCCGACCAGAGGCGCCGGAGCCTCTTCACCCTCGGCCTCCTCTCCAACTGCAACGGCCTCATGGGGATGCTCGCAGGCCTCCAACGCTCCGGCCCCACCCCAAGACCCCTCCGCATCGGCCTCATCTGGATAGACGCCCACGCCGACTACAACACCCCCGAGACCACCCTCAGCGGAATGCTCGGAGGAATGCCCGTCGCCGTATCCACCGGCCAATGCCTCCAACGCCTCCGCCTCAAATGCGGCCTCGACCCACCCCTCCCCACCCGCTACGTCACCATGATCGGCGTCCGGGACACAGACCCCCTCGAACAGGAACTCCTGGACAGATCCGAGATCCAGCACCTCACCGTCGACCACGTCAGGAACCTCAGCCCCGTCATCGACCTAGAGATGGAACGCCTCGCCACCACCACCGACCTCACCTATGTCCACATAGACATGGACGCCCTCGACCCAGCGGAGGTCCCCGGCCACCCCCTCACCGTGGAAGACGGCCCCACCAGCACCGAAATGGCCAACGCCCTGGAGATGATATTCGAACACCCCTCAGCCGCAGCCCTCGGAGTGGCATCCTACCCCGCAGGAAAAGACCCAGAAAAGAAATCCCTGAAAGCCGCATACAACATGGTGGAAGGCGCCATCCGAGGCCTGAAAAACCGGGAAAACTAGACGACCAGGCTCTCCCTCTCCACCCTCCTGCGGTGGACCCCGATGTCTGCCACCCTGAAGCGACGCCCACCGTAGAGTTCCACCTCCTCCTCACCCGCGTAAAGAGCCGCCGCGATCCTCCCGATCGCATCACACTTCATGATCCCGCTGCCGCTGGCCGCACCCACGTAGATCATCCCCGGCGCAGGAGCCACCACCGGCAACTCATCGAAGCTGTTAACAGCATACTGGCCCGCCCAACTGTTCATGGGGCGGACATCCTCGAAGCAGGGAAAGTACTTCACCAAGACGTGGTAGACGTTGTCGGTGTAGTAGTCCTCCTCGGCCTGGGGGTCCTCCTCGAGCTCGAACTTCCTGCCCAGGTTATCCGCGCACCCCAGCCAGATGCTGCTCTCGGACAGCTCAGGCCTGAAGAGGATGGCCGCCTTAGGCAGGATCGTCAGCGGCATCACCCCGTACTCGTTCAACCCCTCCACCTTGAAGAGGTCCTCCAGCCGGGGGTCCTTGAAGGCGAAAAGCTGCCGCTTCTTAGGCCTCATGAAGGAGTCGATGCCGAGGGGGTCGAGGAGCCCCTCCGACCAGACCCCGGCGGCTACGACCGTCGTATCGGCGTGGATATCCCCCTTGTTGGTCTCGGCGCCGGTAATGTGGGAGTCCTGCCAGACGAAAGGCTCCCCGGGGATCTCAAGCTCCAGCTCCGGCTTCAGGACGAGGCTCTTGGCCTCCGTGCCGTAGCTGACCTCGCCGCCGAGCTTGAGGAACTCCTCCTCGTAGGCCCTGGTGAGGGCGTCGGCGTCGATGCTCCCGCACTTCTTCCCGTATACCCCGTAGTCGACGGATCTGAGCCCCAGGAGCTCCGCCTCCTCGTC
>JAUWBQ010000114.1 GCA_030601645.1 Candidatus Bathyarchaeota archaeon
GCGTGAACCAGAGGACGAGCAAGGAGGCCCGCACCGTGGGATTCGAGGGCAAGGAGATCCAGATCACCCTCGACGTGAGCACCAGCAACGGCAGCATGGACATCGACGATTAGGCGCGCGACGCCTGAGAAACGTTTAAGCCTCGCAGTCCGAGTTGTTTCCACGTGATCTTTAGTGGTTGTTGAGAGGCTGACGATCTTTCTGGAGTCCATGATCAAGGCGGAGAAAGCCATTGTGAAGTCGGTGGAAGACTCCCTCGAGGAGCTGGGTAACTACGCCGTGGAGGCCGCCCTGAAGGGGATCTCCCTTGACTCGCTGAAACACGCGATGCTCTACGGCTCTGCTCTTGCTATCCTCACCGAGACCCGCCTCCCCCTCGACGAGGGGAAGCTGGACAGGCAGAGAGAGCTTGTGGAGAGGCACATAGCAATGGAGGAGGAGGTCATCACCCGGCTAGAGGCGATGATCCCCGAGGTGGAGAACGAGAAGGTCTCCTTCCTCCTTGAGACCATCATCGCCGACGAGAGGAGACACCACAGGGTATTGCTGAACGTCCAGGAGCTTCTGGTCCGGGGGGAGACGGTTACCGAGGAGGACTGGTGGGACGCCGTCTGGGGGGACGTTCCGGGCCTCTGGACATAAACGCGGCCTCTTTTTTCTTCTGATCATCGATAAATACCGACTCATCGAAAGGTTAACCATGTCAAAGTGGCAGTGCACGGTTTGCGGCTACATCTACGACCCCGCCGAGGGCGACCCCCAGTCGGGGGTGGCTCCCGGGACGGCCTTCGAGGACCTGCCCGACGACTGGGTCTGTCCCCTCTGCGGGGCCTCGAAAAAGGACTTTGAAAAGATCTAACGCAACCCCCTTTTTTTCGGTCTTCTTCTCCTTGTAGTTCTATCGTTCAGTTCTTATTGATCTGTCTTGGATTTCGAGGATCGAACTCGGAGATTAATCTTGATGGGTGATGGGGTAGATTTTCTGGGATATCCTCCATTTCCTTACTCACTTGACCAAGCTGTAGTCGGTGGCGCATTTTATCTTCGGAAGATTTCAATTGCCTAAACCTTTTTATCCTCATCCTCAGGTATGAACTGTCGAACCGACAGAAACAACTAGATATATATGTCGGTCACCCAACCAATTCAATACGCTAAGAAAAGGGATAGAAGATGACCACCGTCTACGACGTGCCAGCGAACGTCCTCATCCAGAGGCTCTCGGACTACATGAAGGGAAACCTCAAAGAACTCACACCCCCCGAGTGGACCGCCTACGTAAAGACAGGCTCCCATGTCGAGAGGGCACCCCAGAACCCCGACTGGTGGTACGTCAGGGCCGCCTCCCTGATGAGGAAGCTCTACACCAAGGGCCCCATCGGCGTCTCCAGGCTCAGGAAGGCCTACGGAGGCCGCAAACGCATGGGCGTCAAGCCCGCCCACTTCAGGAAGGCGGGGGGGAACATACTCAGGACCCTCCTACAGCAGCTGGAGCAGGCGGGCCTGGTCGAGAAGGCGAGCACCCGGGGCAGGGTCGTCAGCCCTAAGGGCAAGAGCCTCCTCGATGCCATGTCGGGGCAGATCAAGCGGGAGATGGACCGGGACAACCCCGACCTCAAGAAATACTGAGGCGAGAACGATGTCTTCGGACGAGGAACTGGCTAGGCTCAGGGAGCGGAGGATGCTGGAGATCCAGGCCCAGCAGCAGCAACAGGAGGAGTTCCAGAGGGCCCAGCAGGAGGTCGAATCCCAGAAAGAGACCCTCATGCGCCAGATCCTCACCCCTGAGGCACGTCAGAGGCTCGCCAGGGTCAGGATGGTCCGCCCCGATTTCGCTGCCCAGCTGGAACTCCAGCTCATCCAGGTGGCCCAGAGCGGTAGGGTGGCTATTCCCATCAATGACGACATGCTCAAGCGCCTGCTGGCCCAGCTACAGGCTCAGCAGAGCAAGAGAGAGATAAAAATAACAAGGAGATGAGAGAATGGCGAGAAACAAGCCGCTGGCCTACAAGATCCGCCTCCAGAAAGCCGGGAAGCAGAAGAAGGCCGTACCGGCGTGGATCATGGCCAAGACCAAGGGTAAGGTTCGCTGGAGCCCCAAGAGCAGGCGGAACTGGCGGAACCGGAAGCTCAGGGCTTAGGAGGATCGTGTATGTCAGAGCCAGCGGAGGAACGAATCTACACCGTCCCCCTTGGTAGGGCCTGGGTGGTCCCCCGGTACAGGAGGGCGGAGAAAGCCGTGACGGTCCTAAGGAAGTTCGTGCAACGCCACATGAAGCCCAAGGAGGTCATCATAGACCCCACCGTAAACGAGGCCATCTGGGCCAGGGGCATCACCAACCCCCCGAGGAAGATCAGGGTTCGCCTCTCCAAGGACGACGAGGGCACCGTCACCGTCAGCCTCGCGGAGGCGGAGCCATGAGCGAGGTCAAGATCTTCAGGATCACGGGCCGCATAGACAAGGCCCACCTCTTCGAGCCCATCAAGTTCAGGAAGGATGTCGCCGCAGCAAAGAGGAACCACGCCATCGAGAAGATCTACGCCGAGATGGGCAGCCGCCACAGGGCCAAGCGCAACCAGATCAAGATCCTAGAGGTGGAACTAGTAGAGCCCGAGGAAAGGGCCTGATGTGTCGACCCCCAGCCAGGAGGACCAGTTCCGCAGGCTCGCGTACGAGCTCCAGCTCATGCAGGGCACTTCTGAGACCCTCCAGCAGAGGCTCGCCGTCCTCCAGAACGCCATCGCAGATCTCACCGTGGCGAGGGAGTCCATCACAGGCCTCAAAGAGGTCGAGGAGGGAGCCCCCATCCTCGTCCCCACCGGCGGAGGCACCTTCGTCAACGCCAACCTGGGGAACCTCAGCAACATCCTTGTCAACATCGGCGCAGACGTCTCCATCGAGATGGACTTGGACCAAGCCCAGGAGGACATCGCGGGTAGGCTCGACGAGATCCAGAAAGCCGGCCAGTCAGTGCAGCAGCAGCTGGAGGAGATCCTCGCGCAGATGCAGATACGCAGGGACGCCCTGAACAGGCTGAGCGCCGGCCTCGGAGGGGAAGCACCCGGTGTTTGACAAGCTCAAGCAGGGCCTCCAGGGGATTGTAGAACGCATCTCCAAGAGTGAACTCTCCGAGAAGGACCTGGAGCCCCTCCTCTGGGACCTCCAGCTCCAGCTAATCTCAAACGATGTCGCAGTCGACGTCGCAGCGAAGGTCTGCGAGGAGCTCAAGGAGCGCCTCAAGGGCGTCGCCCTCCCAAGGTTTGGGGACAAGACCGCTCCGATCAAAGAGGCCCTGAAGGAGTCCATAGTATCCGTGATGGCCACCGACGGCAGCCTCGACTTCCTGCAGCTGGTAGCCGACAAGAAAGACCAGGGCGCCCCCTACGTAATCCTTTTCGTTGGCATCAACGGCACCGGGAAGACCACCACCATAGCCAAGATGACCAAGCTCCTCCAGGACAACGGCTACGGTGTCGTCCTCGCCTCGGGGGACACCTACAGGGCCGGGGCCATAGAGCAGCTCGAGGAGCACGCGAGGCGCCTCGGTGTCAGAGTCATAAAGCACAAATACGGCTCGGACGCCGCCGCGGTGAGCTTCGACGCCGTCCAGCACGCCAGGGCCCAGGGCATCGACGCCGTCCTCATAGACACCGCGGGCCGGATGCAGACCAACCGGAACCTTATGGATGAGCTGGAGAAGATCAAACGGGTCGTCCAGCCGGACCTCACCGTCATGGTCCTGGACGCCCTCATCGGCAACGACGCCGTGGATCAGGCGGAGGCCTTCAACCGGCACATCGGATTCGACGCCGCCATACTCACCAAGGTGGACGCCGACGCCAAGGGCGGCAGCAGCCTGAGCGTCTCCTACATCACCGGGAAGCCCATCATCTACATCGGCGTCGGCCAAGGTTACCACGACCTGGAGCGCTTCGACGCCAAATGGTTCGCCGAGAAGATCCTGGGTGATACGTAAAGGATTTAAGGGCGCCGTTCATCGATAGGACCGCAAATGGGATTAGGCAGCTTCTTCCAGTCGGCGGCCCGCCTCTTCAGAATCATCTCCAGGCCGGACTGGAAGACCTACTGGCTGAGCATCAAGATCGTTTTCATAGGCGTAGGAGTCCTGGGCGCCATAGGCTACATGATAAAGATCATCTCTGCGACAATACAAGGAGTATAGGCAAGGCCAATTCAGATTGAATCTGAAAATTGTATAGAACCCCTCAGACGAAGAGACATCGAGCTAGGAAATTAGCCGATGTTGAATTATTCTTTCAGATCCTTGTCATACGGGTAGATCACGTAGAACGCCAGCATGAGGAGGATTACCAGAGCTACCGAAATTCCGAAGATGTACTCGAACTCGAGGAAGAGCAAAGACTGATCCATTGAAGTGGTCCTCCGAATCGAAATATCAGCCCCCCCGAGTTCATTAAAACCTTTCCCCCCCGTAGACACCTTGTTTCCCGGCATTCGATTCGAGACATTCAATGGCCTGAGACGTTCTTCTGCTGGTTCCCCCGCAGGATGAGACGGTGAATCGAAAAAGGTTTTTCAGCCCCCGAAATCTGTGATGATCCTGGGACTGTGCGGGAGCCCGAGGTCGAAGACCACGGAGTACGTCCTCAGGAAGGCCCTTGAGATGCTGGAGGAGGGGGGCTTCGAGACCGAGTTCTACACTGTTAGTGGGAAGAACCTCGGCTTCTGCATCCACTGCGACCACTGCCTCAAGGGGACCGGTTGCATCCTCCAGGATGACATGCAGGAGCTCTACCCGCTGATGGAGGAGGCGGAGGGCTTCATCATCGCCTCCCCCGTCTACAACGGCGGGGTCAGCGCCCAGACCAAGACTGTCATGGACAGGACCCGGGCCCTGCTGGCTGTCGACCCAGAAGTATTCAGGGGGAAGGCCGGTATGGCCATCGCCATCGGGGGGGGACCGTTCTGGGGGCCAGGAGCTGGCGATCCAGCAGATCATCACCTTCTACACCCTGAACGGGGTCTTCTTCGGCACTAACATCGGGGCCGCCTTCTGGTCCCAGGACACCATGGAGGGGATCATTGCGGACGAGGAAGGCTACAGGAGCCTCAAAGAAACCATTAGGCGCTTCTCAGAATTCCTAAAAGGGAGAATATCCTAGAGTAAGTGATGCGGCCATGGCAGGAAGACGGAGTGTAGCTTGGGGGATCACGGGTGCGGGGGACAAGCTGGATGAGACCCTCCGGGTCATGAAAGACATCAGGGCAGAATATGCCGACCGCGTGGACATCGAGGTTTACCTCTCCAAGATGGGGGACATGGTAGCCAAGATGTATAGGTTAGACGATGAGATCAAGGAGTCCTTCGACAAGGTCATGGTCGAGAAGAACGCGAACTCCCCCTTCATCACGGGCAGGCTCCAACTTGGAGGCTTCGAGTTCCTGCTCCTAGCCCCGGCGACGTCCAACACGGTGGCCAAGCTCGCTCACGGCATCTCTGATACGATGCTGACCAACGGCGCCATCCAGGCCCTCAAGGCCTACGTCCCGGTCTACGTCATGCCGGTCGATTATAGGGAGGGAACGACGGTGACCGTCCTCCCTAATGGGAAGCCGTTGAAGCTTAGGGTCAGGAAGGAGGACTCCGAGAACGTGCGAAAGATCTCCGCCATGGATGGGGTCACCGCCTTCGAGAAACCCGAAGAAATCCGGGAGGTCTTCCGAGAAAGATTCGACGCCGCCTGAAAGAGATCCGATGACGCCTTCTACATGAAACCACAATCATCCCAGTCCATTTCAGGCGGTTTTATATTCAAAAAACAGGCAATCATACCCGGGTGCGTTTTTGAGCTCGATGACATACAACTTTCCCCCCGCCGTCCACTTCGGATGGGGGGAGGCAGAGAAGGTGGCTGGACATGTCAAAGATCTGAAGGGGTCCAAGGTCCTGATAGTGACGGATGAGGGCTGCAGGAAGGTTGGCCTCCTTGAAGGGGTCATCGCATCCTTGGAGGGGG
>JAUWBQ010000146.1 GCA_030601645.1 Candidatus Bathyarchaeota archaeon
TCTCCCTTTTTTCAGGGTTTCCATCCGTCTTCAGCGCCCTGAAAGCCCTGTATCTCCTCTCATCGGCGTATCTGAAATCGGGGTCCTTCTCCATGGAATCAACGATAGACTCATGAACCCCTTCAAATCCATCTGGGCCCCTCGAGATGAGTGATTTGATTTCGCTTGCCTGGGAGATGTAGCGTTCAAGATACTCGACGGTGTAGGGATTCTCGAGGAGGAGGGAGGTTACCAGGCCTGGGTCCTCGGCCATTATGCCCTCGGCGACGGCCAGCTGCACCGTGAACGTTGTTCCAGCAAGTCTCTTCAACTTTTGGAGGTCTTCTTCCCTCAATATCCCGGCAAGGGCCATGTTCATGAAGTAGGTAAGGGAGAGGACGATGGCCATCGCCCTGTCGTGCTCTTCATGCTCGACTACGATGACTTCGGCGTCGCCGAACAACGACTTTGCTAGAGCCTCCTCCTCTTCCCCGTCCAAGACCGGGACGACGATCATGGTCTTGTCCATGAACCCCTTGGCCGATGGGCCGAACATGGGGTGCAGCGATAAAGGCCTGAAGCCCATCTGGGCGGCTGTCCGCATGGGAGCGTAGGTGAGATGTTTGACGGAGGAGATCTCCATGATGATGGAGCCGGCCCTCATCGCAGAGGCGGCCTCCAGTATCATTGGCCCCGTGTCCTCGATGGGGACGCAGATCAGTGTGCAGTCGGCATCGTGAACTACCTCGGGGATGGAGTCTGCCCTCTCAGCCCCGGAGGCATCGGCCACCTTCAGAGCCGCATCGGCTTTGGTGTCGGTGAGGACCACGGGGTGGCCTCTCGATGAAGTACTCGACGAACCACGAGCCCATCCTCCCCGCTCCACCGATGATTGCGACTTTCACAGGCGACCACCCGTTCGACTCCTAGATTGGGCATCTGCGGAGCCTGTTTCGAGGCTTGGAGGGTTCATCTCTAGACCTACAACTGTGACCTTATCGGGTTATTTTTACTTTGAGGGCAGGTAAGTCTGCCTTGTAGGGTAATCGGGTTCACCCTCATTCAGCATCGTCAAGGAGAAGACATGCCGGACCAAGAAGCTCGTTTAGGATGATGCGGTAACGTTCAAGGTTCAAATGAGTGAAAAAATGTGCCTGAAGTTATTCTACCAGCGGGATCGGCTCCACATCCCCCGGGAGTAACGGCTCGTGCGAAGTCTCAATCACCGGGACCGGCTTTACGACGGTTCTCATCTTGGGCTTGATGAACATGAAGAAAGTCGTGACCGCCATCACCGCGTATAGACCGCCTCCGACGAGGGCCGGCAACTCCAAGGAGAATCTCTCCATGAGCGTCCCACCGAGCCAGGGGCCGATGATGCCGCCGCCCTGCATCGCCATCATCCTGATGCTGTTCGCCGTGGCTCTCTCTTCGTCCCCGAGGTCCTTCATCAGGGTCGAGCTGAGGAGGGGCGCTGCTAGGGTGGCAAAGCCGAACCGCATCACGTAGAAGACCGAGAGCCAGGCGAAGGAGGGCGCCAGGGGGATGAGCAGGTAGAAGGGTGCTGCCAGGCCGAATGCGACCGCTATCGTCCTGAGGGAACCCAGCCTGTTCGAGACCCTGGATGAGAGCACTTGGACTCCTGCTGAGAGGAGGTTGGCGACGAAGAACAGGCCTCCCAGGGCATCCGACTCGAGGCCGAACTTCTTGTTCACGTAGAAGGGAAACAGGCTGAAGAAGACCCCGACAGACGCGGCGGAAAGGAGCTGGATCAGGCTTATCTTGAAGACCAGGTCCTTGGAGGTGAGGTTGAAGCTGAAGCCCTTCCTCGCCTCGGATTCCTTATAGTCCTTCATCGCCAGCAAGTAGAAGAAGTTCTGAGACACGAAGAATACCGACCCGAAGGCCAAGAAGCTCCAGTACGAGAAGGACAGACTGAACCCGAATCTCCCGACGAGGAAGGGAGGGACGAACCCGAGAAGGCTCCCCAGGGAGATCGTGGCGATGTTCAGGGCGAAGAAGAACCCGAATGCCTTGTCCATCTCGTCTTTATCGAAGAAGGAGGAGTAGATCGGGCTGAAGACCACGGCGGCCGCGTTCGACACCCCAAACGAGAGGAAGGCCAGCCTGAACATAAGCACGCTCTTCGTGAGCAACAACAAGGGCACGGCGACGATGAGAGACCCCGCGCAGATGTACATCAGCCTCTTCTTGCCGTAACGGTCGGCCAAGATGCCCATGGGGATCGTCAGTATGGCGGCGCTCAGTGCGTTCATCATGAGAATGGAGCCGAGGGTCGCGCTGCTGATCCCGATGGAGGCAAAGTAGAGCTGCATGACTACGTTGAATATCCCGTTGCCGATCCCGTTGAACACGACGCCGACTAGGAACAGCTTTGCGGGAGCAGGAACTTCGTCCGGCGCGATGGACCTCAGGTTCAAGGGCGCTCCCCGTCTACATCAGGGGGAACTTCTTGTAGAGGCTGTTGAACCTGGATGCGGACTCCCTCACGCCCGTGGGACGGGGGGAGAGCAGACTCGCCATCTTGGACACGCCCTTCGGGTCTCCCCGAAGCAGCTTGATGAGGGCTTTCTTTGCCATCTTTCCAACCGAGACGCAGAGTCGTCCGACCGCATATAAGGGCAACTCAACTCGGGTAATCACAAGACATAGTCACAAATTGTGAGTTCCGGAGGCTTGGCACCGAGAGAGGGGATACAAATTGGGATGATAGCTATGTTCTACTCTTCTTCGCCCTTCTCGGCGTCCTCGCGCTTCTTGACGGCGAGCCTCTTGACGAGGCCGAGGCCCGATTTACCCTCTTCCACGGGCTGGATCTCGACCAGTCCGGCCTTCTCGGCGGCCTTGAGCACTTCTTCTCCGACCTCGGTCCTCACGACGACTGTGGACCAACCGTCGGGAGATCCGACGTTCCCCGCGGAGATGTCGGAGAACTCGGCGGTGAAGTCGCCACAGCTGTGGCAGCACCCCCTGACGAGCTGCTTCACCTTGCTCAGCCTCACCTTGTGGACGGTCTCCCCGTCCTGGTTGGCGATGAACCTCCCGCCCTTGATCTCGAACTTGTCGACCTTTGAGGCGTCTATCCCCTCGTTCTCCAGGTATTCTATGAAGCTGGGGTAGGAGAAGGCCTCCATACAGAATAAGCCAATCTTGAGCCTCACCGCATCGCTGATATCCGCCTCGCAGCGGGCCCCCGTCTCGATCTTCCGTAGGGCCTTCATCTGGCAGGGGGTGCCCACCACGGCGATTTTCTTGAGGTCGTGCTCCTGGACGGCGGAGGCCACGCCGACCAGAGTTGGGCTGGACGTATACTTGGTACCCGCCCCCTTTAGGACCTCCTCCTTGGACCTGACCACGATGGGCTTCGCCTTCCAGGGTGCGTCCTCCTCGACGCCGGCGACGACGGCGCCCTCCCCACCGTCCGAGAGGAACTGGTACAACAGGGCCGTGACGGCCCCCCCGTCCTGGGCCACCCCGAGTATCTCATTCTCCTTTGCCCTGACGGCGTAGATGGCCTCGTGGACACCTATGGCGGCCTCCTCCTCTGTCCGGGTCCGTCCGAAGACCGCCTTCTCCATCTCCTCTACGTCGAACACCGCTACGGGGCAGTTCCAGTAGCACATCTGGCAGGCGATGCAGAGGCCCACGAGCTTGGGCGTACCGTCCTCGAGCTTGACGGTGTTCACGGGGCAGACGGCCTCGCAGGCGCCGCAGCCCACGCAGGTTCCCTTCCTGATGACCTCGGTCATGAGGTGGCCGAAGATCTTGGGTCTCTCGGTCATGGGGGATCACAGATGTTTGACAGTGTCAGTATAAAAAATTGCTCCTCAGTTGACACCTTCCCCGATATTTTTCCCTCCCGTTCCAAACGGGTCTCCCTCATGCAATCTTTTATTAGATAATGGAGATTAACCCTTCCTGTTGAGGCGACTCCCATTGGCGGATTACAAGGTCTCATGTAATGTTAAGAGGATCCTTGAAGCAGGTAGATGCCCAGAGGGCCACGTGGTCGGGGACGTCTTCAGATACCCAGACGACTGGGGGAAGATCTGCCCGGCAGCGGCCAACTCCATCTACCCATACGTCCGGGCCTTGGAGGCGGGTGGGATCCTCCACGGGAAGGACTACATCGAAGTTTGCTGCCCGGACGCCGCGAACCCTGTTGTCTTCAAGATCACCCGGAAGAAGGTCGTCTAACGCTCCCTTTTTTCGTGTTCACCATGGTTGAGTTTCCCGTTGTGACATTTTTAAGTGTAAAAACCGAATATTTTTATCTGGAGTCTATTCAACTACTTGAACCCAGACGCCCGGTTTGAGAGAGGTTGGATGAAATGAAGCTCGACGCCCTGTTCCGCCCAAGATCCATCGCCATAATAGGCGCATCCCGGACGCCCGGTAAGGTGGGGCACATCCTAACGAAGAACATCATAGAATCCGGCTTCCCGGGTGATGTCTACCCCATCAACCCCAACGCCGATGAGATCCTCGGGAAGAATTGTTACCCCTCCGTCTCCGATGTGCCAGATGAGATCGACCTCGCCGTCGTATCCATTCCCTCCGCCTACGTGCTGCGGGTGGCCGAGGAGTGCGGGGAGAAGGGCGTCAAGGTCCTAATAGTCATCTCCGCCGGGTTCAAGGAGATCGGCCACGAGGGGGCCATCCTCGAGGAGCGGCTGGTGGAGATCGGTGCAAAGTACGGCATGAGGATCCAGGGGCCCAACTGCCTCGGCATCATCAACACCGCGGCCCCCCTCAACCTTAGCTTCGCGACAGGCATGCCCCGGAAGGGGAGGATAGGATTCGTCTCCCAGAGCGGGGCCCT
>JAUWBQ010000138.1 GCA_030601645.1 Candidatus Bathyarchaeota archaeon
ATCCATGCCTTCATCGAGGAGCAGGGGTACGACCAGACCATCAAGCTCGCGGAGAAGGTCAAGGACCACGTCAGGACATGGGATGAGATACACCCCGACACCCGGGATTGGCTGGATAGAAAATCCGACTGGTGACCAAACCTCTACTCTTTTTCTTGTTTCGAGTGTCCTTCCTGTTTTTTTTAATCTTAAATCATTAGGACTAATCTGGTTGACGCCATAGTCGAGTTAGAAGATCTTGTGGCTCGTCTGATCGAGTAGAAAGCATGATGATCAACTGGTTCGGGGATGCTACATCATCTCATACGATGTAGTATTTCATCACCTTCTCCATGCTCTTGGGCGGTGCTTCCCCCCTCATCTCGAAGAGATCCTTCAGCGTCTCGATGATCTTCGGCTGGATCCTGGCGATGTCGGTCAGCGTAATGAGCCCCACAAGCTTCATCTTGTCGTTGACTCGCTCCACGACCGGGAGCTTCTTGATCCCGTGCTCGAACATGAGCTCCACGGCCTTCTCGAGGGCAAAACTACGGTCCACGACTATCGGGGGAGTGGACATAATCTCCTTGATCCGGGTCACCTCCGGATCCACGGAGTCCACGATCACTCTCTGAATCAGGTCTCGCTCGGTAACTATGCCCACGACGCCCTTTTCCTCCAGGACGACCACGCAGCCGATCCCGATGCTGCTCATCAGCTTGGCAGCATATTTCACGGTGTCACTAACATCAACTGTGACGACCTTTTCGACCATCACGTCCTCAACTGTCAGATACACGGCGCGTCCCTCACGGCGGTTGGAGCATTCTACACCTGATTCGTTTGTTTAAATCCTTTTAACACTGTTGGGCAAGCCGTAACAGCTCACGACAAGCAATGAGAGAGATCTCGGGTTCTAATCCGTCAATGGTTTTTCGGCTATGACAGTTCCCACCGGCAGTCCCATCATCCCTGATAGCTTCGAATCGACGATCCCGTATCCTGCTCCCCTGAGGGAGGCTTCTAGATAGATCGGCCTGCAGTCAAAGATCACGGGCCACCTTCCGTGGGCCCACTCGTAGAGCCTCGAAGCCGTCGATCGTCCGCCCTCTTTGGACAGGCTAACGACACCGAACAGCCCACCAACTGAGAGAATCCGTCGGACCTCATTGAGCACTTGAGGGATCTCAGGGGTGTCGAATAGCTCTAGGGTGAAGCCCATGAAAGAGGCGTCGAAGACACCGCCACGAAAGGGGAGAACGCCGGCATCGCCGCAACAGAGACAGACACTGTCAGCCGGCGCGCGCGCGGTTACAGCTTGTTATGCCCTTTTTTTTAAAACATTGAAAGGAAATAGAAGATCGAGATACTTACACTTTTCATAATTTGAAATCTTATAAAGATTAAGGGAAATTACATTTACGACAGTTTAAAGACAAAATAATAGTAAAAAATATATCACATATGCATATGATACTAGATTTTAGTTGAGAATTATGATTGAGTTGAGGGGTTGCATACTAAGGGCATTGACAATATTCATCCTCATTTTTTCGTTTCAACCCTTCACGACAAATGTAAGGGCGCAAGCGGTTCAGACCGTGAAGATCGGCGTCATTTTACCATCTGAGTTTAGTGGGGAGTACAGTCCTCCTCTAATCTCGTTTGCACAGGAGGACATTAACGAATACATGGTCGAGAACGGTTACGATTATCGTTTCGAGTTTATAATTGAAAACGCCATGGCGGATTCAGATCTCCATCTCGAGCATGTTAAATCATTTCATCTATCTGGTGTAGATCTAATTATTGGTGGAGGGTGGTCCATACAGGCTCAAGGCTCACTCGACTACATCAATGAAAACAACATCATCATGTTGAGCCATGGGTCGGTTAGTCCAATCCTTGCGATGTCCGACAACCTCTACAGGCTGTGTCCCAACGACTATGCTCAAGGCCCAGTTCTAGCCGAGATGCTGTCCAGCTGGGGCATCGAGAAATTAATTGTCATCCAGCGTGATGATGCCTGGGCTAATGGCATCTACGATACCTTGGAGGTCGAGTACAGTAAGACTGGGGGTATAATCCTTAAGCGTATTCAATACCCCCCCGAGACCACGGATTTCACCGACTACCTATCTGAAGCTGAGGCTGCGGCCTCAGAGGGAGCTTCAAAGTATGGATCCAGTCGCGTCGGAGTCATGTTACTAAGCTTCAGTGAAGCCGTTTCGATAGTGAATCAGGTTCAGAGCTATCCAACGCTATGGTCCCTGTGGTGGTTTGGGTCAGATGGCACGGCCCGAAGTATGTATCTTATCGAAGATGCACCTGAAGCTGCTAGTTATCTGGGTCTATTCAGTATCCTGACTACAGCACCGGAATCTACTGAATACCGGCAACTAGAAACCAGATATACCGCTGAATCCGGTTATTCACTCGGATATTACGATTCCCTGTTCTATGACGCCTGCTGGCTCTACGCGCTATCTGTTCTAGAAGCTGGCTCGGACAATGCGTTGGATGTCAAGGCAGTCATTGAAGATGTAGCATCAACATACGAGGGTGTCAGCGGCATCTGCACATTGGATGAGAACGGGGATAGACTACACTCCGATTACGATATCTGGGGATACAACATGGAGGATGGAGCTGGAGTGCATGTGAGATATGGATTCTACGATTACTTAACAGGAAAGGTGACGTGGGACACATCGAAGATCACTCTTCCGACAAACGATGCTCCCTGGGCGGAGGCCAACGGCCCCTATTCGAGTTACGTGAACGAGCCAATATTATTCAGCCCAGCTGGCTCCACTGACATCGATGGCACCCTCATCGAGTACAGATGGGACTTCGGAGATAGCAGCATCTTCTCCTACGATGAGACCCCAACTCACTCCTTTTCAAGGGTCGGTATATACACAGTTACCTTGAGGGTGAAGGACAACAACGACGCAGTCGATGAAGACACCGCTCAATGTATCGTCTCAGCGATACCGAACAAAGCACCTATAGCGATTATAAACGGCCCATATTCAGGATACGCAAATGAGCCCATCTCCTTCAGCTCTGCAGGATCAATAGATCAGGATGGGACGATCACCGAATACAGATGGAACTTCGGGGAGGGAGGTACGGATCATTATGGAGACGTACAGTATTTTATCTATGAAAGGGTAGGAACATACACCGTTACTCTGACAGTGAAGGACGAAGACGGGGCAACTTCACTAGCCTCAACGTCATGTATGGTCTACAAAGTAGAATCTACTGGTGGAGGATCTTGGTCCATTGAGAAGATCGCCACTATACTGACCATCTGCGGAACTATCATAGGCGTGATCGGATGGCTGATGAAGGCTAGAGCGGAACGTGAGAGGGAGAAGAAGTTATTCGCGGAGTTCATGCAGAATATCGATGATATATATTTCAGCTTCAAAGTGAACACCAGGAAATGTGAGGCTGAGCTCTACCGCATAAAGGACCAGGTGTTCACCGAGTTCAAACAGGGAGTGATTAACGCGAAGAATTACAACACACTAGATGAGAGGATAGAGGAATACATCAAAGAGATCCGAGAGGAGATAGAGAAGATAAAGGCCTCTGAAAAAGACGAGAACGAATAAAGGAGTCGAACAGACTTCTCCCTTAGAAAATACATTTTATATATACCCAATCCTGTTAACCGGTCCAATATGGTTCCCGAATACCCACTCGCCCAATTGAGGAGGGAGGTCGACGCCTGCATCGATATCTGGACTCGGGTGCTGGAGGAGCAGTATCCCCTGGAGGTCGAGATCAAGCCCACCGCGCGCGCGTCGGATTTCGACCTTGAAACGGGCAGTATCGCAGAGTCATTCGCGTTTTCAGGCTCCATCCTCCCATCTTCCTAGAGGCTCTTCTCCTCGTCCAAGCCCAGCCTCGCCTTCAACTCGGCTATGGCGGCCTGATAGTTCGACCAACTCCGACCGCCGACGACCCCTCCGTCAACGACGAGGGAATGGCCGTTGACGAAGCTCGATTCGTCGCTGGCCAGCCAGAGGGCAGCCTTGGCGATGTCCAGCGGGAGACCCGGGCGCCTGATGGGCTGGGCGTTCTCGAAAGCCGCCTCAATCTCGCCGACCATCTTATCCGCTTCTTGCTGGGAGAGCCCCCGGGCCCTGCCGATGAGGGGGGTGGCGATGAAACCCGGGCAAATGCAGTTCACCCGCACGCCGCTCTCCCCTAGCTCCATGGCCACCGAGCGGGTCAGCTGGATGACCGCCGCCTTCGCTGCGCTGTAGACGTGGTTCCCGTAGCCCGTCCGGATGCCGGCCACGCTCGATGTGTTGATGATGCTCCCGGAGCCCTGCCTCTTCATCACCTGGGCGGCGTGCTTGATTCCGAGGAACACCCCCCGGAGGAGGACGCCCACGGCCTCGTCGAAGCCCTCCACCGTCACCTTCTCGATGGGCCCCGTGGGTCCGGCGATACCCGCGTTGTTGAACATGCAGTCGAGTCGCCCGAACCGGTCTATGGCGCGGCCGACGGCGGCCTTCACATCAACCTCTCGGCTCACGTCCGCATGGAGATACTCAGTAGACTCCCCGAGCTCGTCTCCTAGGCGCCGCCCTTTCTCGTCCTGGATGTCCGCGATCAGGACACAGGCACCCTCTTCCGTGAAAAGCCTCACGGTGGCTTCTCCGATCCCGCTCGCACCGCCTGTGATCACAGCGACCTTCCCATCCAACCTTCCCACGACGTCAACCTCCAAGGGTCAAACTAGGTCAAATGTCCCATGTCTTTAGGTCGAGAAAAGCCTTGGGTTCAAGACCATGGTGAGAGGTATGAAGGTGTGGATGGATAAAAAAACGGGAAAAAAGCCGCCGCTCAATCTTTCAGCTCTACTACCATCCAGGCCTCGACGGCTATCCAGCCGGGGTGGTGCACCGGCAGGGCCGCCCTGGCGGGTTTGCCCCCGGGGTCCCCCCAGAGCTCCACCAGGAG
>JAUWBQ010000211.1 GCA_030601645.1 Candidatus Bathyarchaeota archaeon
GGCGTTCCTAGAGGAACCCATAGCCCAGAACAGCCCGTTCTACGCGGAGAAGTCGACGAAATCTCTCCTGTGAATCTGCTACTCATCCTTCGGGGGATAACGTTAAAACCCCCCTCAGTGGTTGATAACTCCGTCAGGCGAACTCCATTGGCGAACTACGGCGTGAAGGTCATCGACTTCCACTCCCACTTCCCCACCTCCAACTGGTACGGCAGGAGCGGGCGGCGGCAGAGGCTCCTAGACAAGTATGGGGAGGAGAGGGTCCGGATCTTCTTCGAGCAGTCCAGGCAGTACAGGGACGAGTGGAGGATGCAGTGGGGGTTCGAGCCCCCGGAGTCTGAGCGCCCCTCCGACGAGGAGCAGGCGGCCAGATGGGCGGCGGACCTGGACCTGAAGGGGGTGGAGAGGGTGAACTTCGTCACAGGGGGCGGCAACGACAACCTGGCGAGGATCGTTGAGATGTACCCCGACAAGTTCACGGGTTTAGCGCACCACGCCCTCTTCGAGGAGGGAGCGGCGGAGGAGCTTGAGAGAGCTATCAATGACTTAGGCCTCAGGGGCTACAAGCTCATCGCCTCCTCCCAGACAAGACCCATCGACGACGAGGCCGCTTACCCCGTCTGGGAGACCGCTGAGAGGCTCAAGGTCCCGGTGCTCATCCACTTCGGCGTCCTCGGGGGCGGGGGCGGCCCCCCCTACGACCTGAAGAACATGAACCCCCTCACCCTCTGGGAGCCCGCAAAGATGTTCCCCCGCCTCAACTTCATCGTCCCCCACTTCGGCTCCGGCTACCTCAGGGAGCTCCTCCAGCTCTGCTGGAGCTGCCCCAACGTCCTCATGGATACCTCGGGCTCCAACCAGTGGATGCGCTGGATGCCCTTCGAACTCGATCTGGAGGGTCTCTTCAGGAAGACCATCGAGACCGTCGGCCCCGACAGGATAGTCTTCGCCACAGACTCCAGTTACTTCCCCAGGGGGTTCAGCGAGATCTACCTCCGGGAGCAGCTCAAGGCCTGTAGATCCATCGGCCTCGACGAGGGCAGCATTGAGAAGATGTTCTACGGCAACGCCGCCAGGCTCCTTAGGATCTAGCTCAACCCTCCCTTCGCAAGGGTTTTTAATACCCGTAGAAGAGGATAAGCAGCGTCACCCCCGATTTGTGGTCGAATTGGCTCAGAAGAACCATCTGCCCCCCGCTCACAGGCTCTACTCGTCCAATGTCGAAGACGGGGCCAGAGGTCATGTCGCCGAGGAGCTCTGGGGTCGCATCCCCGCTACCATGGGCGAGGCGTACAAGCAGCTCGTCGAGATAAGGGCAGAATACGGGGATCCATCCGATGAGATCGAGGACCTGAAGAGGGAGATGAAGAGCCACCTCAGGAGGCTGGGCTTGTTGACCTCGAAGGCCTCGGAGAACATCGACCATCTGGACAGGGGCGCCGTGGAGGCGGGGCAGCAGCCCTACGCCCTGGGCGGCTCCAGCCTGATACTGAACAAGATCGCCTACGTCAAGGCCCTGGCCGGCCTCGGCGACCACGGCTTCGTCCCCCTCTTCTTCGTCGCCGACTACGACGGCGTCCAGGCCGAACTCCTGAACACAAGGGTCCCAAGCCCCTCCCCCAGGGGCCTCCTCGCGAGCTACCCTGTCCGCCCAGAGCTGGAGGGATCCCCCATCTACGAGCTCCCCAACCCACCCGAGGGCTGGTTCAAGCAGACCCTTGAGAGGCTCAGGAGCAACTATCGGGGCCTCCTGCGGGATGCGGACGCTCAAAGAAAGGAGCGGGCCCTCCTAAACCTAGACCACGCATTGTCGATCCTGAAGAGCGCCTACTACTCCACGGAGAACGTCTCGGACTGGGCCACGAAGACCATCGGCACCCTTGTGAACATCGAGGCCGACCTGGGCATCCCCATCCTCCCCTTCTCCATGCCCGGCTCCCGCCGCCTGTTCCAGTCGGGATACGAGCTCCTCCTGACCGAGCCGAACCGGTCAAGGTTCATCGAGGCCTCCAACAGGGCCGCTGAATTAGTCGAGGCATCAGGCCACAGGGCCGGCATCGGCCTCCGTGATGAAGAGTACGTCCCGTTCTTCCTCGAATGCCCGACCTTCAGGTGCCACAAGACCAGGATCGACTTGGGATACCACCGAGAAGCAGGGTCCGCCTCGGTCCACATCATCGGGAGATGTCCAAAATGCGGCGAGGTCCACGACTTCTCTTTCAACGCCAGGAACCCCGATCTCTCGGACATCATCGACACCCTTTCCCCCAGGGTGGACTCCCGCCAGATCATAGTCAACTCTACTATCCCCGTCCTCGCCCACGTGGGCGGTCCGGGGGAGACGAGCTACTACTCCGAGGTCATACCGGCCGCGAGGGCCCTAGACCTCCCCTTCCCCGTCTTCCTGAGGTACACGAGGCTCTTCTACAACACCCCGTGGAACGAGGGATACGCCAGAGAACTGAGGGATAAAGGCTATCCGACTCTTTTGGAGGAGAGCCTGTTCAAGGCCCTGAGGGACTGGGTCGAGGCCAGGAACGCCGGCGATGCCAAGATGCTGAGAAGGGCCCACATGGAGATCCGGGGCGTCGTCGAGGGGACGGACGAGAGGCTAACGGTTGAGCTTGAAGGCCTGAGGGAGGACATCGACTCCATCAAGCGAAGGCTCCGGGATCCGGAGAAAAGGTCGGCCCTGATGGAGGAGATGAGGGGGAAGCAGTCCCTAGCCCATGAGATCGAGACCTACCTCTCATCAGCGCTGGGCCGTTTCAGCCCCGAGCGGTTCGGCCAGGAGGTGAGCTGGGCCTGGCTTGATGTGGCCGTCGTCGCTGGGTTGGAGGACCTCATGGGGGTCTTCCTCCGCCAGTACAACGGTAATACACCGAACTCCTCGGTGTTCTTCGCCAACCTTTAGCCCGTGGCGATCTTGTCGTAGATCTTCAGGTACTGGTTCACAGCTTTCTCGGCGGTGTACCTCTCCAGCACCGTCTCCCTCGCCGCCTCCCCCAGCCTCATCCTGAGACCCCT
>JAUWBQ010000059.1 GCA_030601645.1 Candidatus Bathyarchaeota archaeon
ACTTGGAAGAGTTCGCAGGGGAGTATGGCAACAGGTATGAGATCGAGGCCAGGCCCCTCTACGTCGGGTGGGGGAAGATCGATATCTTCGCGGAGACCCGTCGCGAGTTCAGGGTGAAGGCCGACACTCTGAACGCCTTCCTCACCGTCTACAAGGCGATCCTGTTCCAGAAGGACGCAAGTCCATTATCCCCCAAAGATAGGGAGCTCCGCGACTACATCTTGGAGAAGTATCCCCACGCCCGAGACACGCCGCTAATCTGAGTTAAAATAGCTGTAGACGGTCTCCGAGACCCTGGTAATCGCTTCTGCTTCGGAGTAGACATCCTCGATATTCTTGGCGAAGCAGCAGATTATGTACTTTGACCATTACCCAGAACACATGAAATTTTTATTCGAGATGTGGTGAACCTATTCCCGGTGTTATATATGGGTTGGAAGGAACCGGTTTTCGAAGCTAAGGTTGAGTCCATCGAGAAGAATTGCAGTGCGGGCCATGGGGTGGGAGACGTCTTCGAGATCAACACCCACAAGACCGGCGGCATCTGTGGCTGGTGCTACCACGATCTGTTCCCCACTTTGATGACGCTTTGCATGGACGGGAAGATACCTTGGCGAGAGAATCAGGACGATTGGATTTACGAGTGCCCTGACAGGTATAACCTAGTCACCTTCAGGATCAAGAAGAAAGAATGACAGATTACCCTTTTTTCGAGAGACAGGAAAGCGTCATTGAACCGTTCAACACATGTGCCCAATTATTCAGCCTATGGTCCTTCTAGGACTTTTCGATTCGCAATATTGCAGAAGCGACGTGACCGGCGAATATCTCGAGGAGCTTCTGGTCTTCGGTTGTGAAAGCCCCCTCATGGGGGCTCTCAAGGTTGAGGATGGCAAGGAGATCCTCGACAATCTTGACTGGGACCGCCAGTTCGGACAGAGTTTTAGTTCGGGCTTCGTAGTCGGGGTCGCTCCTCACATCCGGCACGAGGACGGAGCTTTTCGTCCTCGCGGCCTTGGTTATTATTCCGGGTTCGTCGAAGGGAACTCTCGTCCTTACAGGGGTTCCGGGTCCCTTTCTATCGACGAGTTGCAAGGTCTCGTCTCTGGCGATGATAAACTCTATGTCCATTACGCTGAAGATCATCTCGATTGCATCAAGGGTGATTTTCGCGATTTCTTCTATGTTCGAGGCAAGGGCCAAGTTTATGGCATGACTGTGCAGAGCCTCCAGTCTTTCTCTGTAACGGATACGCTCTATCGTTTTACTCAGTTGTTGGGCAATGGCCTCTATCAGGGCTCTCTCCTCTTTCATGAAGGGGCCTTCATTGCTCGAGGGCATCTCCTGGAGATAAGAGACTTCGATGGAGCCAACCTTGCCCCCGAAGACATCCAAGTCAGCGGACTGGCTCCATTCAGTCTCCTCGAAGTTGAGCGTTTCAAACGTTCGCCCGTCATAATTTATTCGGGCACAGGTGATGTCGGGATACTGCCATGCTGGGGGGATTTGGAGGATGGCTTTTTTCAGGATCTCTTCGGTGTCGTTGGCTGCATCGTCGCAGAGCTGGGAGATGCGGTATAGGCAGGTTATCTCCTTCACCCTTTCATGTAATTCATGCCCCCTTTGCTTCAAAGCCTCCTCCATCTGCCTGCGTTCGGTGATGTTCTCCATGATGAGTGTCACGCCGAGACTACCATCTTGAAAAGTTGCAGGGACAAATTTGATGTGGAAGTGTAGATCTGTGCCACGTACCTGTAACATTTTATCAAATGTGGAGTCTTTTCCTTCCAATCCCTTCTGAAGTCCAGTTGTGATGTCGGGGTCATTGAAGATGTCGGGGGGAGCTTCGCTCCACTTCCTGCCCACGACGTTATCTCTCTCGACATTAATGAGATCAAGAAAGTTATCGTTCACCTGCACCATTTCGAGATGACTGTTGAAGGCTATGATATAATCGGATGAGAAGTTCAACATGGCGGATATCGGTACTCGATGGGAAAGGAAGTATGCCTTCGCTGGACCCATGCGCTTCATATCTACCTGTCCTGAGATCAGCAGAACATCCATGTATTTCGCGACGGAGTTCCTGTTGATGTTTATCTCCCTGGAGATGTCGGTGACGGTCATGCCCCTGGGGTTGGCCCTCAGTATCTCTTTGACACGTGTCAGTTCCTTCTGATAGTCTTCCAATCTTCTCATTTGAAATGCCGTCCATATTCTATTTAAAAAAATTGTTCATAGTTTTGGTGGACATTTATTTAACGTATTATTCACATAAAGAATGTCACATGCTTTGCGAATATGCCATGCGATATCATTTTCATTATATAAAATATTCATGAACACCATGACATAGGTAAAATTATTTAATATTTTTACAAAAATAATAGAAATTATCGCCCGAGGATTTCTCTAATACGTTAGATATTATCATCTCACGAGAAGGACGGGTGTTCGGCGATGGACGATAAAAACGTCTTCGCGGGCTCTGTCTACTTTTTGTTTTTCTCTTCGCCGGGATAGATGCTTATCCCGCCTGTTGAGAAGTTGAGTTTCCGGTTGCACTTTGGGCATCTCCCATCGAATTTCTTGATTATGTCCTGAGGAGACTTGAGTATGTCTCCCTCGTAGAGCACTTGGTTGCACTCCGAACATGTCACCCTCTGCGGCAAGCTTACATCCCTGAGTATCTGCGGAGACCCCAAATTAAAGAGTTATCGAAGTATCATCCATCAAGTAACAGTGAAAAGCAATATATCCCACACGACACTACATAACATCCCTGAGAGGAGGCAGAAAGAGATCTCATCCATCGGCAGGAGGATCAGGAGATTCCTCGATGATCTATCTAGGGGGAGTCTGCGCGCCCCCAAGTCACTAAAGACCCTGATACTGGCGGCATTTGTCATTTTCTGCGTGTTCATCGCCGGAGGAGGGATCTACGACATGCTGGACAACCCCCCTTCCATAGTTCCGGGACCGGGGGGAACCTGGCTCGCCATCCACCCGTACACGGGGGAGCAGACCCTCAACGAGAGCGTCGTCGCCATGTTCCTCAACGCATGCATGTTCGGAGGGCTGCTGATCGCCTACAAGAGCAGCAAGGAGACGAGGAACTCTAAGAAGGCGAACTACATGCTCATCGTCGGCCTCGCCTTGGTTCTCCTTGGACTGGCTGGCAGCCACTACCTCCTCCAACTGAAGAGGACCGTCGGGCGCTAGGCGAAAGGATTTAGAGGCCGGGAAACCATTTATCCCCGGTGAGTTCATGAAAAAGATAGGGTTCATAGGGCTTGGGCTCATGGGCAGCGGGATGTCCATGAACCTGGTGAAGGCCGGTTTTCCGGTCACCGTCTGGAACAGGACGGCGTCAAAGATGAGGCCCCTCCTGGAGGCCGGAGCGAAAGGCGCGGGGACTCCCAAGGAGGTAGCGGAGAACTCCGACGTGGTCGTCTCCATCGTCACCGACTCCAAGGACGTTGAGGAGGTGATCCTCGGCCCCAGCGGAGCGATCCATGGGGCAAAGACCGGGGCCGTGGTCATCGACATGAGCACAATCTCCCCCTCTGTCACGAGGCGGATCGCCGAGGAGTTGGATAAAAAGGGAGTCAAGATGCTGGATGCTCCCGTGAGCGGCGGGGCCATCGGGGCCCGCGATGGAACATTGAGCATCATGGTGGGGGGAGAGGACGAGACTTTCAAGGAGTGCCTTCCAATCTTCGAGGCCATGGGGAGTACCGTCACCCATGTCGGCGGCAACGGGATGGGCCAGACCGTGAAGCTCGTCAACCAGATCCTGGTGGGGACGACCATGCTCGGAGTGGCCGAGGCCCTCATGTTCGCCAAAAAGTCTGGAGTGGACCTCAAGAAATGCCTTGCAGCCGTCTCGGGCGGGGCCGCCGGAAGCTGGCAGCTCACGAACAACGGCGCGAGGCTGCTGAAGGGCGACCACGAGCCAGGATTCAAGGTGAAGGACTACCTGAAGGACCTCCGTCTCATCATGGAGGCGGCCGCGGATGCTAACATGCCCCTTGTGGGCACATCGGTGGTCCACCAGATGTTCCGGAGCCTGGAAGCAGAGGGCCTGACTCAGAAGGGCACCCAAGCAGTCATATTGGCGGTTGAGAAGCTCGCCGGGGAAAAGCTCGTCTGACTATCATCAATTTTTTCCGTTTTATTTCGTGATTTCTCATTGGTTTTGATGTCATTGAAAACGCTGGACTGCGATGTCTCTCAATACATTAAGACATAGGTAAAAAAATCTGAAAAAGGGCAGTTGCTCGGTTTTAATAAATAAATCATCAAGGGGGGCACTAATCGGGGGGGAACGCCATGTCAGAGAATAGAGAAAAGCCGATCACGGTCTTGCTGGTATTCTTTGTATTATGGGTCAATGGATCCACCTATCCTTTGATCCTGCTCCTGTTTGTTTTTACGAGGTACCATTGCGGAGAAAGCCTATCACGCATCGGCATAGGAAGACGAAGACTTCAGAAATCCCTGATCCTCGGCCTCTTAGCAGGGTTTCTTGTGCTGATGGCATACTATCCGATTTCTATTCTCTACAGGGGTGTGAGGGCGGCCCCCATACCGGGCGTTTGGTCAATGTTGAACGACATAATATGGTATCCTCTATACGAGGAAGTCTCATACCGAGGTTTCTTCCTCGGCTTCCTTGCGAAAGAAGGCGGCGATTTTTCCAGACATGATCTAGGGCTGAACCTGCTTCAATCCCTCCTTTTCGTTTTAGTTCAGCGCAACCATGTTTCTGCAAAGTTCCCATTCCTCCTCATCCCAGTTCTCCTCCTGGGCTTCCTCAACGGCCTCGTGTTTCTCAGGTCTAGGAATGTCACAGGTTGCATCGTGGGCCACGCCATTGTGAATGGAACAGCTTGGTTGATGCAAACCTGGATCTCATGATGCCTCGTTTTAGCTCACGGGACCAACACGGAAGAAAGCATAATGAAGAGTTGGAGAGGGCGCGAGGTCGAGGAACATGGGGGTTTCGAAAGGTGGTTAGCCCCTCTCCACTTGAACCTTGGCTCCGGCCTTATAAAGGGTTTATCGCCCTGAGATTCCTACCCTCGACCTACACTTGCGATGAGGAACAAAGGAAACTACCCCAATACTCAACCCGCGATACAGAGGCGGGATACCGATTATCCATAGCTACAAGAAGAGACCCCAACTGAAGCTCTTCTTTAAGTGAAATTATTTATCGAGGGTCAACGGCTACCCATGTCAGTGAGAATTTTGGAGCCAAGACACGCGTTAGTACGCGAGCCGGGGGACAGATATCCCGGCTGCATATCGTCCCACCCGCTGCATCACACCGTCGACACGGCCAGGGCTAGGGCTCAGCATGCGAAGTACTGCGAAGCCCTAACCGAGGTCGGCCTTGAGGTCATCCACATCCCTAGGGACAACGTTCATCCGGACTCGTGCTTCATCGAGGACAACGCCGTCGTCCACGGAGGCCGGGCCCTCATCTGCCGGATGGCCGAGGAGAGCAGGAGGGGGGAGCAGCCCGGCGTGGAAGGCGTCCTCAAAGAGTATATGCCCGTGAAATGGGCCAAGGCTCCCGCCACCATTGAAGGCGGCGACGTGGTGCACCTCCCCGACCGCCTCATCAGCGGAGTAACCCAGAGGACGAACATGGAGGGGGTGGCCCAGATGAGAGACTGGCTCCAGGTCAAGGTGGATACCATCGTCGACCCCAGCATAGTACACCTCAAGAGCTACCTCACGAGCCTCGGGAGAGGCAATGTCATAGTCACGATGAAATATGCTGACCACCCCACCCTCAAAGGCTTAGAGACCCTTATCATCCCCGAGGGGGAGGAGTACGCCGCGGACACGTTGACCGTGGGCGACACCGTGCTCATTCCGAAAGGGAGTCTTCGAACCCACAAAATGTTGATGGAAGCAGGATATGATGTCATCCCCATGGATGTCAGCGAGTTCGAGAAGTGCGAGGGCGCCCTGACCTGCCTATCGATCCTATTTTAAAAAAGGGGTGGTTGACCTAGTCTATCATCTAGGATGCGGGGCGTCCGCTGCCTTCTGCTTCCTAGCATCTGCATACTCTAGGAATGATTCGACTATCTTCAGGGCGACCGTCGCGGCGGTGATCCAGACGAACAGCCTGAAGTCGAGGGTCATCGTGTTCAGTGCTCCCGGGACTTCCATGGTTATGGTGGTCATGCCCAAGTTCGCCAGGTCTTCGAACCGCCCCAGACTCACGGTGACTATGGTTAAGAAGAGCGTCACTCCGCTCGAGGCGACCGAAGCTAACAGGTAGAAGACGGAGGAGGGCTGGACGAAGCCCTTCACCAGCGTCAACGCTGCGATTACACCGCCTATCATGGCGATCTCGTTCGCGAACTGGATTATGTCGATCCCGAACTCGGAGACCATGTCGATATACTCTGGGGGGATCAGGTTCGGAGCGTAGAGGGGCAGCACCGTGAAAATGATGAGGGTGATCGCTGCCGAGATGATTGCGTTCGTTCTCCTGCTCATCCCATACCCCCCTGAAGCTCGATCGTGTTGGATATCCCGATCAGGCCGTAGAGGGTCTTGAGGCCGATTGTGACCTCCATCGAGGTCTCCAGCTCCTGGTTGATTATCCTCTCCATGTCGTCAGCGTCGACCATCAGGTTAAGGGACAGTGTCTTCTGTGCGCCCGCTGATAGGGACACCGATGAGGAGTCGCTGGCGATCTTTTCGTCGTCAGCGAGAAGGTTGAGCTCCAAGGACAGGTCGGTGTCTAGGAACCCTGGGTTGCTTGGGTTTAGTTCGAGTTGTAGCAGGCCAACGCCGGTGGACTCGTCCACGGTCAGTTCCATCGCCAGTCCCTCGCCCGACATCGAACTCAGAAGAACCGAGGTGACGGTGTAGATGCTCAGCACGAATGCGAGGACGGAAACCAACTGTACAACGGCGATGACCACGCCGAGGATCTTTGCGGGTTTCAAAATCCCTCTTACATGATTCGCGGCGTTTAGATTATAAGACTGATGTTTGTCAACACCCCCCACCTATCGGAGATCGAAGAATCATCTGTGAGGCTCAACTATGACTTTGAGGGAGTCCCCAGCCTCTTCAACCAGTTTGAACCCTGAGCCTGTATCGGCCAGCCCAAACCTGTGTGTAACCATCCTTTGGACATCGATCCGGCCAGACCTGATTAGCTCATGAGCTGCGACTAGGTCGGCGGGAGATGCCGCGTAGGAGGTCGTGATGGTCACCTGCCTGCTCCACAGGTCGTTCAGGTCCAGGGGGAGCTCGACGCCCGGCGGGGTCGGCGCGAAGAGGAGCACCTTGCCTCCATCATCCACGCTTTTAATGGCCTGCTCGATGGCAGGCAGTGCCGCCGTGCTCACTATGACGTGGTCTGCGCCTAATCCATCATTGAGTTTTCGAACGAGACGAGGGACGTCCTCCCTGGCGTCTATGGCTCCGTCGCATCCGAACTGTCTGGCATAACCGAGTCGGCTCTCGTTGATGTCTGTGGCGAGGACGTTGGCGGCGCCTTTGCTCCGAGCCAGCTGAATATGGAGGATCCCTGATACGCCGCTGCCCAGGACGAGGACCGTATCGCCCGGACGGACGCCGATCTTCTCCTGCCCCCGGAGGACGCATCCAAGGGGCTCGATGAAGACCCCCTCCTCATCTGTCATATCCTCTGGGAGGGGGAAGACGCCACCCTCAAGGTTGATGCCGGGGACCCGGGCGTACTCTGCGAAGCCCCCGGGGTCGATGTTGGTGCAGTGGAGGGTCTCGCAGACGGTGTGCTCCCCCCGTTGGCAATAGCGACAGTCGTTGCAGGGCACGTGGTGGGAGACGAACACCCTGTCCCCAGGCTTGTACCTTTCGACGCCTTCTCCGACTTCCGACACGATGCCGACGACTTCGTGACCGAGAACTCTGGGCGCCTTCCTGATGCGGTACCACTCCATCACGTCGCTTCCACAGATGCCGCACATCGAGACTTTCAGGAGGAGTTCCCCCGGTCCGATCTGTGGTGTGGGCATCTCCTCCAGCCTTATATCGTCGTTCCGGTAATAGACCGCGGCACGCAAAGGGAATCGCCACTTCTATTACGGTTCTAGGTGAGTTAAAATGATTCATCATAGAAGGAGTTCGCACTTGCACCGCGTTTTTAAATGAAAGGAGTTAATAGACAATGTCACTCCTGAAAATATCGGTGTGTGTTCTCATGGACTGGGGCATGAAGAACCGATTGTCGCGGATCATCAGGCCTGAGACGGGGCGCTCCCTGATTCTCCCTATCGACCATGGGTACTTCCTGGGGCCAACCCGGAAGCTGGAGGACCCCTGGAAGACGGTGAAGCCTCTGCTTCCATATTCGGACGCCCTCATGCTCACAAGGGGGATACTGCGATCATCCATGAACCCCGACATCGACACACCCGTCGTTCTCAGGGTCTCCGGGGGGTCAAGCATCCTGAGCGAGGATCTCTCGAACGAGACCATCACGACATCAATTACAGAAGCGATCAGGCTAAACGCATCAGCCCTTTCTCTCTCCATATTCGTGGGCGCCCCTCACGAGCACCAGTCCCTTAAAAACCTCACTAAACTCGTGGACGAAGCCGAGGACTACGGGATTCCTGTCTTGGCGGTAACCGCCGTGGGCAAGGAGCTTGAGAAGAGGGACGCCCGCTACCTGGCTCTTTGCTGCCGCATTGCGGCGGAGCTCGGTGCGAGGTTCGTGAAGACCTACTACTGCGAGGACTTCGAGAAGGTGGTGGAAGGCTGCCCCGTCCCGGTGCTCATCGCAGGGGGGCCGAAGATGGACACCGAGCAGGATGCTCTGCAGACCACCTACGACGCCCTCCATGGCGGTGCCGTCGGGGTCATCATGGGGCGGAACATCTGGCAGAACGACCACGCCGTGGCGATGATCAGGGCCGTTAGGAGCGTCATCCACGAGAGTGCGACAGCGAAGGAGGCCCATGACCTCTACCAGCAGCTGAAGGGAGAGGCTGGATAGACAAAGACCCATATTTTCCCTTCAATAAAAATATCTAGAGCTCAGGCGTACATTTGCTTTTTT
>JAUWBQ010000223.1 GCA_030601645.1 Candidatus Bathyarchaeota archaeon
AACGCCCTGCTGAACGCCGACTGCGACGTGACGAGGATCGTCTGCGGCGACGTGGTCGAGGCCCACAGGGATGGGATCAAGGCCGCCCGGAAGCACTACGTAACCGAGGTGATCCCCGACGCTGATGTTTCCATTGGCAACAGGTACCCGATGGCGGACGAGGCCTACAAGGCCCTCCACATCGCCCGGGAGTCGGTCAAGCCGGGGGGCGACCTCGTCTTCCTGATCTACACGCCGGAGGGGTGCCGTGTCCACTACTACAAGGGTCGGTTCGGCGCCGATTACGGTGGGAGGGGCTGGAGCCCCGAGCCTTACGTCCGGAGGCCTTGGAAGATGGGTCGGATCCTATGCGTCTCGCCGGAGATCAGCAAGGTGGACGAGGGCGTCTACGGGTTGGGCTCCCAGTGGGTGAAGTCCTGGGAGGAGGCCCTCAGGCTGCTGGAGGAGAGGCACGGATCGAACGCCAAGGTAGCGCTCTACCCGACTGCCGCCATGCAGATCTCTGAGAAAAACGTTAGAAACACTTAGCTGGATGGTTGCTGGTCTTCTATATTTTCTTTTTTTCATCCCAACTCTTATCCTCATACAATAACTTACCAATTATTTTAACTACTAGCTGATACTTTCTCCAAACATGGCACATAAGAAACAGGGCTACAGGTTCGAGAACGACTGGGATGAGGAATGGCTACGGAAGGGTGCTGATGAACGGTGGAAATCACTGATAACTATTCCCGTCAATGTAGAGATCGAAGCAGATAACACCGTGCTAAACGTTGAAAGTGCAATGGAATACCTCGATAAAGCTCACACGATCGCAGTTGCTGATTGCTTTTGCAGACTCGAAAGGCCGAATTGTGACGCACCTCTCAACGTATGCATTACGTTGAACGATAAGGCAGAATATCAATTGGGAGACAAAGAGACGTCGTTTATGAAGAATAGGCGGGAGATCACCAAGGAAGTAGCAATAGACATACTGGAAAAATCACACGAAGCCGGACTTGTGCTCACGGCTCAGGTTACGCATGATTTTCCGGGAGCTGAACTCAAACCTGATGAGGTATTCACTATTTGTGGTTGCTGTTCGTGCTGCTGTTGTCAACTTTCGGCTATCTTACGATATGGCTTGGCGCCACACTTGTTGACATCTCCGACCACTTCGGTCACTGACTCTTCGAAATGTGCGTCTTGTGGTGTTTGTGTCGATCGATGCCAGTTCGGCGCAAGGGAGATGGTAGATGGTCCTATCGTCTTTCAGTCCGAGCTGTGCTTCGGCTGTGGTCTCTGCGTCAGCACCTGTCTTACCAATGCAATAACATTAGTTGATAAGTAAACAGCACCGTACACTTTCTTTCCCCCATACTCTTTTCTTCACTAGAGTCGGCATCTGAGTGGTTTCAAGAAAAAGATGGGAGGGTCTCATTCAAAGAAAGTATAATTTAAGAATCCTAGTGTCAAAGGGCTTTTCAAATAGCATTATTCATCCTCTTCCCAGTACCAAGTGAAGTCGCAGCAATCATGTCCTTCCATCAAAGTCGTAGGTCTCTGAAGTCGTGCTCTTGGATCACCAGCCTCAGTCATAACGAAGTCGTTGTTACATTCCCATATGTAGCCGAGTTCTGGTACACCCATTGACCTGAAAGCCTCAGCGAACAGACACTTGGTAACACGCATTTTATGTTTCCTAGGTGTTGATTCCAGAATCTCTGCCTCTAATATGTGTTGCATCAGTGGAGAAGATACGTTTGCCCATCTACTTTGAAAGTCTTTGAAATCTTTTACGGGATTCTTTTCTCTTGATTGTATAGTGGCTTCCCTGTAGAAATCTTCGATCTTTTCCTGTATGAGTTGATAGGCTCTATCTCTACCAAGTGTTTCCTCAATAATTTCAGCCAATAATATGATCCCTTGGTGTGGTATGTACATGGGTGAATTGAAGTACTGTTCGTATGTTAGGTCGACTTTCTCCTTCCATTTCTCAGATTCAACTGTCATGATCCAAGAATGGTTGAGGATGATTTAATTATTTACTCAGAGGTGAAAATATCAGCATCTGAGCGGTTTCAAGGGAAAAAATGAAGAGACTAGCGTGAGAGCCAGCTTCCAACCTTTGTCTTCGACTCTTCGAGGGCCTCTCTGTCGTAGGCGCCGAACTCCTCCTCGGCCTTGCCGATGTAGCCCCCGAACTGGTTGATGTCTAACCCGGCGAGGTTGCAGAAGATGGCGTCGAGGGACACCGGGTCTCTGCCGAAGGCCACGACTCCCAAGCCCTCTATGATGTTGTACCTGGCCCCCAACACGTTTACGAGCTCGCCTTCGGGGTGAGAGACAGGATTGGTGTGCAGCGTCTCGCAGATCCCGTAGACGTTGAAGAGGGAGCGGTAGACCTTGTTGATGTCGACGATGCTCGGGGCGATCCTCGAATTTTTTGGCCCGTGCCACCACGCCCTCACCGGATCAGGTATCATCCCGAACAGGTTCTTCAGTGTGAAGCTGTTGTAGTTCTGCAGCTTGGAATAGCTGATGAACGTCGATCCTCGCAAGTCGTAGAGCTTCTTCGGCACCATGCCGTAGAGCTTCTCCGTGAAGGCGGGCTTAAAGCGGGACTCAACGGCTCGCTTTACATCTTCAGGATCTGCAATCCTCCCGCTCCAGACCTCGTCGGTCACGTTGACGTACTCGACGCCGAACTCCCTGAACAGATCCGTGAATCCACGCTCGTCGAGGAAGGCCTTGTCCTCCTTCTTGATCTGGTCCCAGTGGCCGCCTTCCCTGAACCAGCCCCAGTCCGGGTTCTCCATCTGCCATCTCCAGCCGTCGCCCCCCA
>JAUWBQ010000177.1 GCA_030601645.1 Candidatus Bathyarchaeota archaeon
TATAGATCAGGAGACCTTCCAGATCCAGCGGGCCCGCCACCACTACAAACCCCAGGAGGGCTACACGGTGACCCTTGAGCTCGTGGCCGCCCGGAAGCCCGACGGGACGTACGAGCCGAAGGTTGCCCCCGTCATGTTCGACCTAGCCGCCCAGATAGCGGCCGGGAGGAAGGCCATCCAGGAGAGGGAGCTCAACGCGCTGAGGAGCCGGTGGGAATGAGGCGAGTGAACGTGGAGGAGCTCCGGAAGGGGGACCTGATCTTGGTCCGGTGGATGGACGCCTCGGAGATCAGGTGCAGCATGGACGAGCACGAGGGGAGCCCGGAGATCTACTGCAAGGACTGGGGGGTCTACCTGGGGGTGTCGGGGAGGAAGAGGAGGCTGCTCCTTGTTGGGAAGGACGTTGTGGAGGTGCACAACGACTGGGGGGCCGCCCGGATCCCCCTGGAGCTGGTGGACGAGATACTGCTTGTGATGCCGAGGAGGGAGGTCCTGAAGGCGATCAGGGAGATCCAGGCCCTGGGGCGCCGGGTGAGGCTCCGGAAGTGGAGGAAGGGGGAGATTGAACGCGTTAGAGTGGTTTAGGGGCCTGCTCAGGCGAGCCTTGACAAGACGGAGAACTGTGGAGATGAGCCCGGTGAGGAAGGTCAGGATCAGGGAGGAGGCTCCCACCGACCGTTTCGTCCTCATCATAGTGCTAATGGTCATCTTCTTCGTAGGCCTAGCCGCACTGGAGATCGTCCACATGGTGCTCTTGGGAACGTGGAACGAAGTGGTCTTCAACGGCATAATGCTGGTGGTAGGCACCATAGTCGGTGCTGTCTGGGGTAGGCAGAACGGCTAATCAGGAAACTGGAGGAGGCATATGTTCGGTAAATAGAGAAACGTTCGTTATAAATCGAACATTTATGCAACCCACTCTTTTAAAAATGCGATAGAAACGATGAACTTTGCCTTGAAGAAGGCATACAAGCGCGTGCGTGCGTCTAGTAAAACTAAAAATTGCCAACGCGCGCGCAGCGCGCGACGATTCATGAAAATACTAGTTCCTTGGATCTAACTCGATTCGGAGGAAACTCAAGATCACGATGATTCCTAAAGTACCAAGAACCCCGAAAAAAACTCCGACTCACTAACCAACTCCAAAACTCCATCTAACAACCCCGCGTACGAGCTTCTTTTAAAAATACGACCCAATTGTAGTATTGTACTCGTACTGCGCGCGTGCGACTGTATTCATCGACTACTGAGAAGAGGGTGCCACAGAGATTGCATCTGAACTCTTTATCCTTGGTGAAGACGAGAGCTTTGCAGCACGGGCAATTTACTAGATCTGCACACATTTTTCATCACGCATCGTGCGAGCAGCCTATAAGAAATTATTCTAATTTAAGGGTTTTCTAACGATTCTGGGAAATATACTCTTTTATTTTCCCCTATAACCGATATTTTTCCCTTTTTCGGAAGAGATATTAATAAAATTTTCCATATTTAGAAAAACTAAGGGGAGCTGCTTATAATATGCATACGGTCTAGGGATTCTAGAATGGGCCTTTACACAACCATACTATGTTTTAAAAAGCACTCTAAATACTAGCCTCTAATAACGAAATAACCATCATAACACGTTTATTAACCTAGAACCTTAGTATATTCAATTGATCTCTGAGTAAATTCCCTTTTTTTAATTCCGCGCGCGGCTTGATGCTACGACTTTCATTTCGCAATTATCCACATTATCGATGTTGCGAGTAGCATTCCTAGGATAATAGATTCGAGAGGGAAGCTGGGAATCTACCCAAAGCTTCCAACAACTGTGAATGATCTTGTACTTGATGATGGCATATAACCTGGGCTTCCAGTATAAGTTAGGACAATTTCATATTCTCCAGCACTGATACCGGACTCATGGTCATACAGGATCTTATCGAATTCTCCATCTATATTCGTATGGATGTTCTCGCGGCTCCACCGTAATGGTCTATCTTCCTCATCCCAATAGGTTCCGTTAACACTGACGGAGACTATACCTGATGAGGGATCGATTCTGCCTATGATTCTGATTTGGTCGGATCTCTTATACTCTCCCTGTGGCGCGCGCGGAGATAAAGAAGGGGGATTAAATCCTACTTCTTTCGCCGAGCAGCAACTTGTATTTCGAGGCGAAATCGATTATTTCCTTGACTTTTTTCAAGGCCTTCCTCTCTAGTTCGGGAGGACCGAAGATGAAGCAGAGGATCGCTTCCTCGAAAGTCGTTAGAAGGGTCACCGTGCCGGGAGAGCTCAACTCTGATGAGACTTTTAAAGCCACTCCAATCACCATACCCATATGTGTAATAAACCTAATATAAGGCTTCTCTAACGAATTTGGCAAAATATTTGCCTTAATATTTTATTTTAGCCAATTATTTCCCGTTTTTGGAAATGGGGCACTCACAATATTCCCATATTTGGAAGACAAACATTGAGCGCGCATTTGAAGGCAATCGTGTCTGGCTATCCTCTAATCTCAACCCGAATTCCCTGAGCCTCTGGAAGTGCTGGTTGCCCGTCTTGAGGGGGATGTCACGGGATATCGCCGTAGTGGCTATGAGGAGGTCGGCGTCGGGGAGGAAGAAGCTTATCAAATCTTCCCCCTCTCCCTGAACTCCCTGCTGGAAACGGCGATGGCTTCCAGATCTTCGTCGGTGAGGCTCTCCGCGAGCTCGTCGAAGGCCCTGCTGCGCCTGGCGTTCTCAGCCTCGTTGTAGAGGTTCATGAGGAAGCGTCCCCACGTCCTGTCGCCCTTGGCCAGCTCCAGGGCCTTCTTGACTTCTCTTGGCATGGAGATAGTAGAGCGTTTGCTCAATTATATCTTTATATAAATATAAAATGAAACCTCTTAGATGTATCTTTTTTAAAGTTCCTGTTTTCATTGGAGAATACGTGAATCACACAAAAGAAACCAAACAATCGTATGTATTCTAAATTCAACCGAGCATTGGGAAACGATCGATTATTAAACCCAATACTTTTGAAAAAATTTTAATATTATAGTTAATTTTGCCCAATAGGGTAAGTTGAACGACAAAACACCCGCCTCAACAGACGAGATCACGACCATCGTAAAGGTCAAGAGGAAGACACGCAGATACGACGAGGAAAGGGGCTGCTACGTCTACGACATCAGCTTCAAGACAAGCGCCCCCCTTACCGACCGCACCATCGAGGTCTCCAGAACCTTCGGCCTGGGCGTAGACGAGGAGAAGGAACATGTCCTCTACAGGGACTTCGAGCTCAGGTTCGCCGAGGGGGACGTGGTCTACATCACCGGGGACAGCGGCTCCGGGAAATCCGTGCTCCTTCGAGCCATCGAGGCCGATCTGGGAGGAGAGGCCGCCAACATCGACGAGGTCGAAGTCGACAGGGATACCCCCATCATCGACACCGTCGGGAGCAGCTTCAAGGAAGCCCTGGGCCTCCTCAGCCGCGTAGGCCTCAACGACGCCTTCCTCTTCCTGCGGAGGTACCGTGAGCTCAGCGATGGCCAGAGGTACCGCTACAGGATCGCCCGGATGATCGACGGTGGGAGGAGGTTCTGGCTGGCCGACGAGTTCTGCTCCACCTTGGACAGGACGACGGCGAAGATCGTGGCCTACAACATCCAGAAGCTGGCCCGGAGGAGCGGGACCACACTGATCGTGGCCACCACCCACGAGGATCTGGAGACTGATCTCAGCCCCTCCGTCTGCATCAGGAAGGGATGGGGCGAGGAGATCGAGGTGGACTACAGG
>JAUWBQ010000129.1 GCA_030601645.1 Candidatus Bathyarchaeota archaeon
CCCTCAGCCGCTGGAGGGTCCTGTGGTGCCTCCTCTCGTCGTCGGCCCAGGTCTCCAGGAGGCGGCTCAGGCCGCTGTTCTCCTTCACCCAGCGGTTGCCCCTGATCGTTCTGGATCTCTCGATGGATTCCTTCTCGAGCTCCATGTGCTTCTCGAGGCCCACGGATATCTCTTGCCTGTCTTCCTCCCCGATCCTCCGGCCCTCCAGGATCTCGATAGCCATGTCGAAGATGGATATGTGCTTCCGGGAGTCCATCTGGAGCATGTAGAGGAGCCACTTGGCGGGCTCGCTCATGATGAGATCAGTGGTCCTCTCGTACATCTCGACGAGCATCTTCTCCGTCTGGAGCTGCTCGTGGAAGAGGCTCAGGGCCTCGCTTTTCTCTTGTTCAGACAATGCTGGTGCACCGGTAAATGGTTGAGGATGGGGGATGAAATAGGTTCTCATGAGCGGGGCTTTGATCTCTCTCAGGGCGGCCTGACGATCCTCACGATGAGGTCGTCCTCGTCACCAGGGTCTCCCCTCCCGTCCCTGTTGCTCGTGCAAAGGTAGAGGTAGCCATCCGGCCCCTGGGCCACGTCCCTGATCCTGCCCAGGGTGCCCTCGTACAGGGCCAACGTGGCCTCGACCCCGGTGTGGTCGGGCGTGAGGGTCACCACCCTGAGGTGCTTCCCCCGGAGCGTCGCGATGAAGAGCTTGTTCCTCCACTGGGGGTACCTGGAGCCGTCGTAGAAGGTAGCCCCCGAGGGGGCCCAGGTGGTGGCGCCCGTGTGGTATAGGGGGTTCACGTACCGGGGGTCGTCGCCGTCCCCCACGACGTGGGGCCAGCCGTAGTTGTTCCCCGGCTCGATGAGGTTGATCTCGTCGTGGGCGAAGCGGAGGCTCTCGCCGCTGGGGCCGTGCTCCGTGGAGTAGAGGGCCCCGGTCTCGGGGTGCCATGCGAGGCCCTGGGGGTTCCTGTTGCCGTAGCTGTAGATGAGGGAGCCGGGGAAGGGGTTGTCGTCGGGGACTGTGCCGTCGGGGTTCATTCTGAGGATCTTGCCCCCCAGGGAGTCGAGGTCCTGGGCGAGCTCGCCGCTGAAGGTCTCCCCGGTGGTGGCGTAGAGTTTGCCGTCGGGGCCGAACTTTATCCTGCCGCCGTTGTGGAAGTCTCCTGCGGGGATGTTGTCTAGGAGGATGGTCTCGTCGGTGAGGCGGTCCCCGGTCTCCGTGTAGCGGGATAGGCGGTTCCATCTCTGGCCCTCCTCGTCCCGGTAGGTGTAGTAGATGTAGATGTGCTGGTTCTGGAGGAATTGGGGGTCGAGCTCGATGCCGAGGAGGCCTCCCTCCTGGCCGGGCTGGGCTGCGACGTCGAGGGTGAGGAGAGTGTGGACTTCGCCGTCCCGGATGACGTTGACCCGGCCGGGGCGCTCGGTGAAGTAGAGGCGGCCGTCGGGGGAGAAGGCGATGCTCCAGGGGATCTCGAGGCCGCTGGCCACGACCTCCAGCCCATCGGAGGGCCCCCGGGGGCTACTGTAGTATCCTCGTATCAGCACCAACCCCAGTGTGATGATGGCCAGGGCTCCGATGATCGCCCGGCGCCTCATGGCCGCCCCTCATGGGCCTGCGTCCTCCTCGGCTCGTTGCGCGATCCCTCTCGTCGTGGTGGTGCGATCATCCCGGGTCTACCGTCAGTAGCTTATGCTGATGGCCTCGACGGGGCACTGGGTCTCGCAGGCCATGCACTTGATGCAGTCCGGCTCCCTCGCCGGGAAGGTCTTCCTGCTGGATCCGGGGTGCCCAGGGGTGTCTCTCCAGTCGTAGAGCTGTACCGGGCAGACTTCGATGCATACACCGTTCCCCTCACAGATGTCCCAGTCCACGGCGACGTCGGTGCCCACGATGCCGAGGCTCTCCGGGGGGGTGATGGGCCCCCAGACGTCGATGCCGTCGATCTGATCAACTATCTCTCGTTTCTCGCGGAAAGTTGGATCTATTGGCACCACTCACCGCCCAGCAGCTTTTATGTAGAGCGAATTTTAAACGTTTACAATTGCGCGCGCGAGCATGATACGCTCTAAAGACTTGTTATATCATAACGTTCTGTTTTTTTACCTAGCGCGGACTCAACGTGTGATCGTATAAGAGATCCCCCCTTGGGAGGACGCGCGTGGGGTTTTCTCGTTTTCACTGCAGGAATCTTATTTAGTCTTGTATTATAGGGTCTCACTTAGCACGTCGAGCATCAAGCTGCATAATTGCCCATAGCATAAGGGTATTCCAGGACTTCATTTAACAGTCTTTTAATCTTACGATCAACTCTCTTTTCTCATGTCAGCGGTTTTAGAGGGGCTGCGGAGTCAGAGGGTTATAGAGATGAGGAACGTCGCAGGACTTAGGCCTCTAGCGGAAGACACTCCCAGTGTCGCCGTCTCAGCAGTCCTGGAGATCATCATCCACGATAGTAGGAAACACATGGCGCTCTGCGACGCCATGATAAGAATCGAATCAGGGGAATCACCGGAAGCTCCAGAATCGAGTAGGGTTTCAGAACTGAGGGAGACCCTTCTGAGGCATATCGAGCTCGAGAGGAGCATGCTGAGGCAATTAGAGGCTCTTAGACCTCTCACCGATGGCCTCAACGAGGGCCTCATCGAGTACATGCTCGCCGATGAGAGGCGGCACCACGGCCTGTTGATGGGACTCATCGAACTCCTGGAGCAGGGTGGCGACGTCACAGAGAGGTATGACTCCCTGGTCGACAGGTTACTGAGGGAGGCTCACCAGCCTGGGAAGGCGCCACGGTGATCGTGCGCAACCTATGATAATCCTCAGCCTAGGCTCCAGAGGGACCCGGGCTAACCGCTGAAGGCTTTGACGACGTCGTCCTCCGAGAGGGTCCCCACCACCCCCTCTCTCCCGGTAACTAGGAGGTTGCTGGTGCCCACCATGGTCATGACCCTGATGGCGTTCGCGATGGTGTCACCCTCTCCCACCCTGATGCAGACCTTGGTGCCGCTGAGACCGCACGCCTCCATGAACTCCCTCGCCTCGGTCCCGCCGAGGATCTCCCGGATTCTCAATTCCCGCAGGTCGGGGGGCATCTTCTCTATCAAGTCCGCCCCGAGGAGATAGGTCCTCACGGCGTGGAACAGATCGGCGACGCTGATCATCCCTACGACCACACCGGCACCGGTTCGAACCACGGCGAGGCTCGAGTCAGATCCGGAGATGAGGTGCGTTTTTTCACCTAACGCTTGAAAAAAAACGAAATAACAATATTAACCGTTGTTATTTCAGTTAAAATTTCCGAGACTCTTTAAAAACGATGTCTAAATCCGCGTTCTATTCCGAGAGATTTAATTTAGCTCACCGATCCCCTTAGGTAGTTCCTGATCCAGCTTGCATATCGACTATCCCGTGCCTCTTGACGCGGCTGAGCGCGAACTCCACGGTGTGAGCCACCGCAAGCTCCATGTTCTCTTCGCTCAGGTGCTTCGTCAGCTCGAAGGCAGCCACGGGGAACGTCACATAGTGGGGGTCATGGGGGCGCCCCTTGATCTGGGTGTACGCATGTGCGACGGCGCATGTCAGCTCGGGGGTCATCCCTTCAGTCTCCAGCTGTCTCCTCAACGCTGCGTACGCACGAGGGGCGTCAGCGGTCAGAATACCTTTCTGAAGATCAACAAGAGGCTCGTCCAGAGTCTCAGCGCCTCTGGTCACCGAGTCCAGCCACTCGGTCGTGATCGTCTCCTTCATCCCCGGGAGGAGGTCCTCGATTCCCGCAAGTGCGTGCAGGTAGTATTCCTCACCGACGTAGTCTCTTTGTCTGATCAGTCCATTGATCAGGATGACGTAGTGATACTCCAGAAAGCCCCCCTTCTTGACCAGCTCGCCCAGTATCTGTCCCAGATCCCTTTCCGGCTCTCTGAACTCTGCGATGCGGAAACGGCGCAGCTGATTAAGGTACATCGTCAGGAGGAACAGATGGTTTCTGGCCTGGGGAAGCCCGGCCTTGGACGCGAGGTTCAGGACGCTGTCGGTGCAGGAGAAGAAGTGCCCGATGGACCGGGAGACGTCGAGGCACCCGATCCTCAGGAGGGCCCGAAGGGTTCCGTGGAGGTCCCTGTCGGCGGCCTCGTTGACGTAGAAGAGGGCCCCCATCCCCTTGCCCCTCTCCATGGCGTTGAGATACGAGCCCAGGGGGTCATCGGGGGTTCTCGCCCCGCTCGTGTAGGCTCCTGAGCTGTCGCTCACATACTTGGGAGCCCAGGCGATGTACTCGACGAACCTCTCGAGGAAGTCTAACCTGAGGCTCCCAGGCACTCCGTCTAGGAATCGGAGCAGATACTCGAGTTCCTTGGAGACGTGGATGTTAGGGAACCTGTGATTGAAGGCGTGGAGAGAAGCGGTCTCGAGGCTCCTCAATATCGATGCGTGATCCAAACTGGAATCCCAGGCCTCTCGGAGGGCAGCCAGGGACTCTTCGATCCTCGATTGGAGCACGAGATCCACCAGCTGTTCCGTCATGGCAGGATGGAGATCGAAAGGGCGTGCTAAAAACCTTGAAACTCATGTGAATGTTAGCCTGCGCGCGAGATCAGCGCTCATTGACTCCGAGTGCCATGATTCCAGTCTCCGCGGGGATAAGATCTTCCCCGTTATGCCGTCAAACGCTTATCCTGATAGCCTCGATCGGGCACTGGGTTTCACACGCCATGCACTTGATGCAATCCTCCTCCCTCGCTGGGAAGGGCTTCCTGTTAGATCCAGGATGCCCGGGGGGGGTCTCTCCACTCGTTGAGCGTTACCGGGCAGACATCGAGGCATATGCCGTTTCCCTCGCAGACGTCCCAGTCTACCCCTACGTCTGTGCCCGCGATGCCGAGGCTCTCCGGAGGATCCACGGGCCCCCAGACATCGATGCCCTCGATCTGATCAACTATCACTCGTTTCTCGCTGAAATCTGGGTCCATGGGCACCAATTCGCCACCTTGCACGTTCCACATGGAGCGAGTCTTAAACGTTCACAAATGATTCACAAAACTAGCGTGCGCGAAGATGAATCTCATCGCCGCGTGCCCGAGTTATGTGAAATCCTTCATCATCTCCGTTATGTCGAAACTATCTAAAGGCAGTCTCACGACAGGCTCTCCTTTTAAAAAGGGAAAGTAGTCGATGTAGGCGGGTCGTTCCATTCTATAGAAGACGCCGATCGGGATACGATCGCCCCACTCCCTCGCTTTCCTGTAGGCTTCGTCCATGTCAGTTGAGTCGTGTCCCTCTTCCTCAAGCTTGTAAATACGCTC
>JAUWBQ010000105.1 GCA_030601645.1 Candidatus Bathyarchaeota archaeon
CAACCCTTCGCATGGATGACCTTTAGAGGCAAACCGATGGAGAGACCATACACTATATCGAAGCGTGCCGTGGACAGGAACTGGATGCCACCGAAGGGAATATCGGCGATACCGAAGGAGATCAGGCAGCAGATTCCTGAGGAATATCAGTACTGGCATAAACCGAATTCCAAGAAGGTGAGGGATGACCTCGTCGAAGCGATGAGGAATCGCCAGGTCTCGATCCAACTGCAGAGGGGTTTGAGATTCGCCGTCAAACGAGTCTGGCACAAAGGCCCCGAAGTGGTGCGGGGCGTCCCCATAGTCCGATACTGGGTCATAATCCACGATGGGAAAAAAGTGCTCGATGCATGGGACTTCGGTCAGAGCCACGATCCTACTGAGGAAGACCGGATAACCGCTAGGAGAAAAAGCGGACGCGGACTAGAGGACCTGATAGCGACTACGGGAGATATACCCGCCGATCACCCAGCCAGCCTAACGAAGCGATTGAAAAATCACTTCGATACGAGCGACTCAGGTAGTATTCAGATCATAGCGGACAGCAATAACTTTGTCCGATTCAAGCTGGACGGCAGGAGGCTGAAGGGCCTCTACGTCTTCATGAAGGAAGATCCAAGCGGCGAGATGTGGATCTTCCAAAAATCGGAACTACCGAAACCAAAGAAAGAGATGCTCCTCAGCTCGCCAAATGTTATACATCTCGCAGCCTCGGCCATAAGCTCCAAGCTTGTCGGAGAGCTCCTATTCATTGGCGGCGTAGGCATTAAACCGGGTGAAGTCATAGGCATGGACGGCAAACCCGCCTATTTCACCGCCAGTGGTATAAAGAAATTCTGGCCTTCCATGCACAGACAGCCGATCGTGGCTATGCACGGCGACCTGAAGGGCGACGTGATCGGCTTCGTCAACAAACTCCATTACGACGAGGAGAAGGGCTGGGGCATCATAGATCAAGGGATCATCTGGCACCCGATAGGAATCAAGCTCATACTTGAGAAAAAACTCCCCGACTTCAGCATCGAGGTCATACCTGAAACCATATGGGACGCCGAGCACAAACACGATCACGTCATCGGCGGACAGTGCATTGGCCTGAGCGCGGTGCCAAAGGGAGCCTGCGCCACCTGCAACATCGACGCAGCGGTCATGGGCCAGATCAGGGTCTCGCCCGGAAAAATCTTCAAATTCGGCCTGCTCCTCGAGGAGTACCTAAATCAGGAATACTGGAAAGTAGGTAGGAGCACCCAAGATCTAGCCGATGAATTAGGCCGCCCACGCAGCACCGTAGAAATGTGGATGGAAAAAGCGGATATCCCCAGAAGAAGCCTCGAGGAAGCCCGTCAGCTCCGCATGATCAGGGATGATCAGGTCAGGAAGTTTGGAGGTCGCGCCACCATAACCGCCCTTGGCACAGGAGCATTCACCGACTTACCCAAGGACGATTGCCCCCAGTGCAAGGAAGCCGGGGCGGGTGGAAAAAGCAAGCGCAACTACACGGCGACGCTCCTCAGCATCGGAAATGAGCACCTGCTCATTAACGCTCCGAAGGGCATATCTGGAATGCTCGGTCTGAAGAAGATCAAGCCGAATTACGTTCTGCTCGAGCACGTGCACGACGATGTCATGGGAGGACTTCACGAGTTAAGGCCACTGAATCCCGTGGTCTTCGCAACGAAGACAGCATGGGATTACCTGAGGAGGCACCATAGAGATCTAAGTGGCGAGAAAGGCAGATTCGAGGAAATCTACCCCTTCAAGCGGTACGTTATCAAAGATCGACCTTTCCGGTTAGGACCCTTCACAGTGAAGGGCGTGAAGGTACAGCACGCGAAACCCGGAAATCCGAAGGCTCTCGGCTTCAGGATCGATATGGGTCCCAAGGTTCTCTGGCATTGTAGCGACGTCTACAGGATCCCCAACTATAAGAAGGTACTCAAGGACGTCGATATATTCATTGGAGACGGATCCTCGCTGAAACGCGAGATCGTGCAGAAACATGGAGGAAAATCCTACGGTCATACCAGTATCGAGAAACAGATCAAGTGGGCGCAGGAAGCCGAGATCCCACGGATCTACTTCACGCAGATAGGCCACGTAGAAAAGACTCACGCAGACCTCGACGATATTCTCCGAGAGATGGCACCCAATGCCCAGGCACTCATCGATAGGGCCGAGATAGGTTTAGGAGGATCCGCCCCAGGAGCGAGACACCCCACCCCTATAGCCGAGGAACTGCTTGAGGGAAAACGGATAATGATGGTGCGGGTTAAGCCCTATTCGGAATACGCGAAGCAGGCTATCTATCTCCTCGGCGAGGACAAGGTGCTCGGGCTCTACGTGGAGGGGTACCCCGAGGGTCCCTACGACGCTGCCAAGGTCAAGACGGAGATGCGCGACGAGCACGGGATGAGCGACGAAGAATGGCAAACTCAAATCGGCGACGCTGAAAAAGTATGGATCTACAAGCCACGAATCATCGAGAAAGCCGATTCAGCTAAGAAATATGATCCACCCAAAACTGAAACCTCATTCATCCACGATGTCAAAATTCTGCCCGAATAAATATGATCGTAGTCGCGCGCCCCAAGGAAGAAAATGTCTGATGACAGGATCAGGTATCGGAACGTGTTCTAGTTGGAGCAGGTGATTTTCGCTGGCTATGTTTATGGCGCTGATCCACCTACAACGGATACCAGGTATAACGTACTGCAGGGTGGGTACACTTGGGCCGTCGATGAATATACTCGATGGCAGGTGATCAGCACCGACGGGGTGATCAAAAACCTAGGTTTCAGACTAGAGAAGCCGCCCGGGGCTGGTAAAAAATATACTTTTACCCTGTACCTCAACGGCAACCCGACTGCCCTCACCTTTGATATTGCCGATGCCGCCAAAATCGGCAGCGACATGGTCAACGAGGTCGCCGTCACCGGCGGCGACACGGTTACTATCGAATGCGTCCCGGATGGCACTCCTACGTCCACTGGTGCAACTTACAGCTCGGTGTTCGTGGGTGATAACCCGAATGAGTCCCTCATACTGGGAAAACCGAGCTCGAACCTGGATAGAGCACATATCGACTTCGGACAGGTGATGACCTCTGGAACCAGTCTGTCTGACTTTGGCGGCGCCGAAAACGACCGCCGGCAGGTTATACCTACTTCGGGGAAGATCAAGAACTTCTACGTTGTTCTGAACATTGACCCTGGAACGCCTCCGGATGCATACAGACGTACTGTGAGGCTGAACGGGGCTACGGTTGCACAGAGCCCAATCGTCACTATCACTGCGAATGATAAAACTGGCAGCGACCTCGTTCATGAGTTGGCCGTGGTCGCGGGCGACTACATTACCCTGATGGTCGAGCCCGTGAACACGCCTTCCATGTGGCCCTATGCTGGTTGGGGCCTGACCTTCGAGGCCGACATCGACGGCGAGAGCATCGTAATCGCAGGAAGCTATAACAATCTCCCCACTACGTGGACAAGATACATCTACCTCTCTCAGTTTGAGGGTTCCGGTTGGGATGTTAATGAAAATAGAGTTTACCAGCTCGGTCAAGTCTGCACTCTGAAGAAGCTCAATGTGTTAATTACCGCTGCCCCCGGGGTCGGGGTAAGATGGGACTTCAACCTAAGCATTGGTGAAATACCCAGTAATGTGACTGCTACCATTGCCGACCCCAACACCACGGGAGACTCAGGTGCCCTCGAAGACACCGTTTCTCTCTTTGAACATGTATCTCTATCGACTGAGCAGTTCGGCGGTGTCTCAAATGCCGCCGACGCGTACTGGGGCTTCGTCTGCTACATAGAGCCACCTGTACCTTCCGGTTCTGAGGACCTCCTCGGCAAGTTTGACGTTGGCCAAGATTCCGGTGAGTTGCTCGCCAAAGCCGATGTTCAGCAGTCGGGCTCCGCTGAGCTTCTGGGCAAAGCCGATGTTCAGCAGTCGGATTCCGCTGAGCTGCTTGGGAGGGCCGAGGTCCAGCAATCAGGGTCAGCCGAACTGCTAGGCAGGGCTGAGATTCAGGACTCAGGGTCGGCTGAGCTTCTGGGCAACACCATTGTCAGACATGTGGGCACGCCCGTGGAACTCCTGGGCAACGCAACCATCAGACAGCCAGGTTCCACTGATCTGCTTGGGAGATTCGAGGCTCAGGCCACCGTGGAGCTTCTGGGCAAAGCCGTCATCAGGCAGCCGGGCTCCGCTGAGCTTATCAGCAAGGGCATTATCAGGAACGTAGGTTCAGTTGATCTTCTCGGCAAGGCCGTTATCAGACATGTGGGCACCCCCGCTGAACTCTTAGGCGAGTTCGTCACCCGTCACGAGGCCTCGGTGGACCTCCTCGGCGAGCTCGTCGCCAGTCATTCAGCCAGTCTGGACTTGCTCGGTGAACTCATCGTCCGACAGGTGACATCTGAGGACCTCCTATGCGAACTCATCGTGAGGCAGGAGGCAAGCGTCGACCTCCATGCCGCTTTTGAGAGTCAGGCTACAGTAGATCTCTTTGTCGAGTTTATCGTCAGACAGCCAGCTACAATAAACCTTCCCGGTGAATTCACCGTCAAGCATTCAGCCGGACTGGACCTCCCCGCGAAATTACAGATCACACACTCGGAACACCTCTTCGCCAAGTTATGGATCAGACATCCCTATCGTCTTTGGACGAATCGGCGTTACGTCAATGGAGTCGTGGAACTCGACGAAATCGAATTAGATGACGCCCTGCTTGAATACGTTATTGAGGGGGTCATGAATGATATCAGATCCCAGCTGATTAGTGAAGCCATGCTGGTCTACGATTCCTGGACGGATATAACTAAGACTCCGAAGTTGATCAGGAGAGCCACAACTTATGGTACGGTAGCAAGTCTCTACTCTCGGGATATCAACGACCCCAATCGTCGCATAGTCATGGGCCTGAGACCCATTAGGATTCGAGCTGCCGAGGTCAGGTCAGCCCAGGAGAGGGCGATGGATTATTGGGAATCTCGTATGGAAAAAATGATGAGCTTGTACCTGACCAGCGGGGGCCGCAGACTCATGATTGTGGATACCGAGGATGAGGAGGCCGTCTTCAGCATGGAGGATATACCCTTCTACTCTGAAGATCCGTACAAGATCAAAGCCAGGTAGTCAATCGTCGCGATCCTGTCGGTAGCCCTGTCGGTATTGGTTAAATACAGCTTAACCGTTTCCTACGATGGGAGAAACACCTTGTCCGAAAATGGAAAAGGTAACGCAGAAGACATAATTGAATTTGACATACTGGATCTCGATGAAGATAAATCGGGCTCCAACAAGATAACAGAACTACAGAGCTTTCTGAAGGAAACCCTAGAGCCAGACAAGTACTCTGACGCCATGAAGATTCTCGGCATCACCGACGACATGTCCAATATCGAACTCCTCGAAGCCGTCACGCTTCTTCTGAAGAAGAATGAGGAAGAGGCGGGGATGAAAGCCGCCAAGAAGAAGGCCGAGGAAGAGGAGGAAGAGGAGGAGAAGAAGAAGGCCGCCGAGAAGGCCGTGGATCTCCAAGAAGAGGAGGAGAAAAAGGCCGCCGAGAAAGTCGAGGTAGAGGTCGTCAAGGATGACAAGAAACCCGTCTACAGGGACTTCATGGATAAATGCATGAAGGCGGGCAAATCCATGGCCGAGTGTGCCAAGGAATTCAAGGAAAAATACCCCGCACCCAAGAAAGAGGAGATAGCCGAGGTTGAGCAACTGGCTGAAGCCGCGCGCGTGCAGGCCGAGATCGAGCTAGCCAAGAAAAAGAAAAAGGACGAATACGAGTACCCCGAGAAGAAGGCAAGCGAGCTCGCCCCCGAGCTCCGCAAGGAATTCGATGAACTGAAGGAAAAGGCAACCGAGCTATCCAAGGTCCGCGAAGAATTCGACGAACTGAAGGAGGAGGCAAGCGAGCTCACCAAGGTTCGCGAAGAATTCGACGAACTGAAGCTTGAACTACTACGTCTCAAGGAGGAGAGACGCCTCGCCGAGATCGCTCAAAAGGTCGATGAGCAGATCGATGAGAAGCATCTAGCCCCCAAACAGAGGGACCACGTGATCAAGCTGATGGCCAAACTTCCTGTGATGTACCACGACGAGCTTCTGAGCACATTCGCGACGCAGAAATTCCGAGGTTTCGAGGACGTCGGGCAGACCGATGTGAGACGACCCGGCGAACTCCCTGAAATAGACGAGGAAACCAGAATGAGACTTCTAAGAGAGCATGGAATCGA
>JAUWBQ010000139.1 GCA_030601645.1 Candidatus Bathyarchaeota archaeon
GAGGACGCCTTCCACCTGGCCAACGAGCTCATCAAGAAGACCCTCAGGAAGGCCCACGCCGGGCCCCAATGACCCCCTTTCTCAAGAATTACTCATGACAAGAGGGATGTCACGTTGGTCGAGGCCTTCCGGGTCGGGCTCCTCATCACGGAGCGATGCAACGTCGAGTGCAACCACTGCTGGTTCGACTCCGGCCCGCATCGCGAAAACACCATGAAGGTAGAAGAAGCCGTCGATTACATAGACCAAGCCGGAGAGATCCCATCGGTCGAGTGGATCAGCATCACCGGAGGCGAGCCGTTCCTGTATCCGGAGCTCCTCGAATCCTCGATCAAGCACGCGTCTATGAAGGGGCTGCGGACGGAGTGTGTGACCAACTGTTTCTGGGCCGACAGTGAGAAGAAGGCGGAGGAGACGCTTGGAGGGCTTGTGGAGGCCGGTCTCGACGTGATCAACGTGAGCGCGGACGACTTCCACCAGCGGCACATCCCCTTCGAGAGGGTCCTGAACTGCTACAACGCCGCCATGGGCCTCGGGATAAAAACAGTAATCATGTGCGCAACCGCAAAGTCAAGCGCCCTCAGAGCTAAAACGGTTAAGAGGCTCCTGGGAGGGGGAGACATCCAGATCCTCCGAGCGGGAGACCCCCGGCCCACCGCATCCGCCATCATCGTCGAGACCGGGTTCACGCCCGTCGGGCGAGGCGCGCATATCCCCCGGGATGAGTGGTTGATAGAAGAGAACCCCGTCGGAGGTCCCTGCGACATGGTGCTCCGGGACATCGGCGTATCCCCCTCTGGAAGAGTGCTCCCGTGCTGCTCTACCGCCAGCCTAGTGGAAGAAGCCTGCCTGGGAAGCGCCGGGGATGAGAGCCTCGTCAAGATTCTTGAACGGGCAGCGCGCCGGCCGCTGTTCAGGGCCCTATCGACTGAGGGGCCTTCGGCGCTGGCGGAGCGGCTCGGCATGAAAGAGAAGGGCTACGTCGGCAGGTGCCATCTCTGCTACGAAGTCCTCACGAGCCCCGGTCTCCGTCGGATCCTGTAGGACTGATGGGTGTTCTGGTTTCTCAGGCCAGGGACCGAAGGAAGCCCACTTGGCCCAAGAAGGATCCATCCAGGAGGTAGACGTCGAAGTCCTCCACCTCTATGGCGCCCGTCCTGAAGAGAGGGCCTAGGAGGCTCTTGGGGGTCTCCGCGTTGACCGGGAGGCCCCCCATTAGGTCGTTGAATGTGGGCATGATCACCACCTGGCAGTCGTTCGCCTCCGTTCCGAAGCGTTCACCGAACTCCTCCAGGGGATCCCCCTCCGTTTTGACCCCCGCCTGATCGAGGAGGGCCTCAGCCAATCTCCCCGGGTCGACTCTGCCCTTGACCCAGACCCTGCGGGTTATCCTCACCCCCAGGGGGGTGTTGAGCTGCACCGCTGGGTGGTTGTGCCCCATGACCATCAGGTCCGCGGAGAGGAGCTTGGGATATGGCCAGGCGTGGCCATGGAGGGCCGCAACCTTGAACTCCTCGCCCAGGATGAGCCCCCTGGAGGGGTGGATCTCTATGCCCTCGGGGATCAGGTTCTGTATGTTGCCGTCGTGGTTGCCCCGGATCACGTCTATCCGGTCCACCTCCTCTTGGAGGGCTGCGAAGAACAGGGGGATCTCCCGCTTCTCCTGAAAGGAGGTGATGGGGACGCCGTGCTTTATGTCCCCGAGGAGGAGCAGCCTGTCTGGCCGGTGCTCCCTTACGAGGGCCAGGAGCTCCTCAAGGAATCTGTCGGTCTGGTAAGGGATGTTGATACCCATCTTGGCCAGCTCGTACTCTATTCCCAGGTGGAGATCGGTGACCAGGAGCAGCCTCTCGTCGGCCTCCACCAGCATGGCCGGCCACGGCGTCAGCAGCCTGATCAATTGACTCCCCGCGGATCTTCTGATCCAAACCCATTTAAACCCGACACCACGCCTCCGGTTGCCCCGGAAACCCTAAAGGAGGGGAGGCGAAGGTAAGACCCGGGGGAGTCCGATGATCTCGGAGGAACGCAAGGTGTTGGAGGGGGTGTGCGACGAGCTCCGCACCTCTCACGAGGTCACTCGGGCCCAGTGGGAGAGGCTCCGGACGGCCTTGGGGGAGAGGTTCAACAAGGCCTGGCGGCTGGTCGAGGAGGGAAGGGTGAAGAAGTACGTCTTCGAGCCTTCGGGGCGGATTGTGTGGATCGTCGTAGGGAGGAAAAGCGAGTACCAAGTCCTCCCGGAGTCGGGCTACTGCAACTGCAGCGACTTCTACTTCAGGGTGGTGGACGGCGAGGCAGGGCTCTGCTACCACCTCATGGGCCAGAGGCTGGCGGAGGCCTTGGAGTCCTACGACGATGTCCGGGAGAGCGACGAGTTCTACGAACAGCTCATGACGGAGTGGCGCTACCTCTCCACCGAGCAGGGCGAGGAGTAACTGGGCTCCGGGTGATAGCTTAAATACCGGCCCGCTCCTGATCTCTTCCTTGATGACAGCCAACGGGTTCTTCAACCTCCTATACCAGATGGCCATATTCCTCGCTGTGATAACCCTCGGAATGGGCTTCCTCTACCTCTTCCGCAGCGAGGGCGAGGAGTAGCATATCAAATTTTATCATTGACCTGCACTGTTAGGTTAGTGGTTGTCATGTCCAGCGTTGAGGATATCATCAAGCGCATCCTTGCCCTCAAGCCCAACCTGACCAAGGAAGCCGTGGAGAGGCTAATAGGCGAGGAGCGGGCGAAGGCAGCGGGGCTCCTCACAGAGGAGGCCGCAGCCCATCTGGTCGCCTCTAACCTAGGCTTGGACGGCGCCGGGGAGCGGATAGAGGCGAAGCTCCGGATCGGTGACCTGACCACCGGCCTTAGCGATGTCTCCCTGACGGGCAGGATCATCCACCTCTTCCCAACCCACACTTTCACCCGCAAAGACGGAAGGGAGGGGAAGGTGCTCAGGATGCTCATAGGTGACTCCACGGGCTCGGTGGCCGTGGTCTTCTGGGACGAGAAGGCCGACCACGTGGTGGCCAGCAAGGTGTCCGTGGGAAAGATCGTGAGGATACTCCACGGCTACACCCGGGAGCGGCGGGGTGAGGTGGAGATCAACGTGGGCAACCGGGGCCAGTTGTACCTGGAGCCCATGGACGCAGTGGAGGAGGACTTTCCCCAGACGGACAGCTTCTACAAGACCCCGGGCGAGGTGCACAGCCCCGGAACGGTCAACCTGATTGGGGTGGTCGTGGACAGGTTTCCCGTCTCCACATTCAACAGGCAGGACGGTTCCGAGGGGAAGGTGGCCCGCCTCGTCCTCGAGGAGGGAGGAGGCCGGACGTACTTGGTCCTCTGGGACGACAAGGTCGACGAGGCCGGAGAGACCGAGGTCGGCACCCGGCTGCGGGTTACCGGGGGCAGCGCCAGGAAGCGAGAGAACGGGAACATCGAGGTGCACACCAACTACGGGACGATCATAGACGTCCTCGAGGTGGGGGTGCAGCCCGCTGAGCCCGTGGCCCACTGGACCAAGATGGCTGACCTCCGGGAGGGGATGAGGAACGTGAACGTGGCCGGCCGGGTGGCCCACATAAGCGACGAGAGGGTGTTCACCAGGCGGGACGGGAGCACCGGCAGGGTGGCCTCCGTCCTTCTGGAGGACGAGACCGGGACCATCAGGCTCAGCCTCTGGGACGACGACGTCGACCTCACAAACGACTTGGAGATGGGCTCCACGATCACCGTGGAGAACGGATACACCCGGATTAGCCTAGGCGCCGTGGGGCTGAACGCCGGCCAGAGCAGCCGCATCACCCTTAACCCCGAAGACGTCGAGGTCGCCGCCCCCAGGATGGAGGACAAACTCGTAGACATCAAGGACCTCAGGGAGGGGCAGACCAACGTCTACGTAAGGGGCCGAGTCCTAGAATCAGCAGACGTACGGGAGGTAGAGACGGCCCGAGGGCCCATGATGGTGGCCTCCTTCCGCATCGACGACGGGACCGGTGAGACCAGGGTCTCCGTCTGGCGGGACCTAGTGAGCCAGGCCGAGAGCCTGTCCCAGGGATCCCTGGTGAGGATCGAGAACTGCAACGTGAGGCCCCCCTTCGAGGGGTTGATGCAGATCTCCTCGGGGATGTTCACGCGGATCGTTGTGGAAGAAAAATAGGTTAAAAAAAAGGGGTCAGAGTTTCGCCTCTACCTCGGACAGGCACCCCTCGAAGATCTCGAGGGCGCTGTCCAGGAGCTCCCGGGTTATCACCAGGGGCGGCATCCACCTTATCGTCGACACTCCGCAGTTCACCAGGGCCGCGCCCTTCCTGAAGCAGCGCATCATGACGTCCACGGTCTCCTCCTTGGCGGGCTCTTTGGTCTCCCTGTCCTTGACCAGCTCTACGCCCACCATCAGGCCCTTCCCCCGGACGTCGCCAATCATCTTGTGGCCGTCCATCATCTCCTTGAGACGCTTTTTCAGGTAGGCTCCCTGCTTCTCGGAGTTCTCCAGGAGCTTTTCCTCTTTGATTATTTTTATGACTGCGTTCGCGGCGGCCGTCGAGACGGGGTTCCCTCCGAATGTGCTGGCGTGGCTGCCGGGGGGCCAGTCCATAAGCTCCTCCCTCGCGGAGGTGATCCCCAGGGGCATGCCCGCGGCGATGCCCTTGGCGATGGTGATGATGTCGGGGACGACGCCAAAGTGCTCCGATGCGAACCACTTGCCCGTCCTGCCGATACCCGACTGGATCTCGTCCATGGCCAAAAGGATGCCGTGCTCGTCGAGGAGCTTCTTCAGCTCATCCCAGTAGCCGTCGGGGGGTACTACGTAGCCGCCCTCCCCCTGGATTGGCTCCGCTAGGATCATGGCAACCTCCTCAGGCGGGACGAATTTGTGGAAGAGGTAGTCGTCGATGTAGCTGACGCACCGGAAGCCGCAGCCCGGGTGCTCAAGGTTGAAGGGACAGCGGTAGCAGTA
>JAUWBQ010000220.1 GCA_030601645.1 Candidatus Bathyarchaeota archaeon
GAGGCTGGGGCCCATGGTCTCCGCCCAGAGCTACAGGAACCCCGGGCTCCTCGCCAACATCGCCGCGAGCCTGGACCACATCAGCGGCGGGCGCCTCTACTTCGGCATAGGGGCCGGCTGGAAGGTGGTCGAGTACGAGGCTTACGGCTATCCCTTCCCCAAACCCGCCACCAGGATCAGGCAGCTAGAAGAGACCATAGAGATAGCCAAGAGGATGTGGACCCAGAAGAAGGCCACTTTCAAGGGCAGGCACTACTCGGTGGAGGACGCTCTCTGCTACCCCCACCCCGTCCAGGAGCCCCACATACCCGTCTGGGTCGGCGGATCTGGGAACCTCACCCTCAAGGTGGCCGCGAAGCACGCCGACGCTGTAAACTTCGCCTGGAGCCAGCCCCCATCGTTCTTCGAGGAGAGGCTCGGGGTCCTAAGGATGCACTGCTCAAAGATCGGACGGGACTACGACGGGATCAGGAAGTCCGCGGGGCTGATGATAACCATGGAGGAGACGGAGGAGGAGCTGGAGTCCGAGCTGGAGGACCAGAATGGGAAGAAGGACACTCCCTACCGCCGATACCTGAGCAGGCAGCCCCCCAACGTGGTGGACACACCGGAGGCCGTGGCCGAGAGAATGGGGGAGTACGTCGCCCTGGGAATTGACCACTTTATCCTGAGGTTCAACTTCGGCGAAGAGATCGAGAAGATGGAGCTCTTCATGGACAGGGTCAGGAAGAGGATCTGAAAGGAAAAGATCTTATCTCTTACCGATCACGATGCCGGCGGAGTCTATCTCCTCCCGGAGCAGCTTCAGCTCTATCTCCGTCGGTGCTTTCGTCTCGGAGACCTCGTCCGGGATGATGAGCTCGAAGCCGGTGTTCTCGACAACGTCCTCCACCGTGACCCCGGGGTGGACGGAGACCAGCTTCATCCTCTTGGTCTCGTCGTCGAAACCCATCACCCCGAGCTGGCTGATGACCTTGTAGGGGCCGCTGTCCGCGGGCAGTCCGGCCTCCTCCCTTGCGCCGGGGCCTGTCAGGTATCCGGGGGTGGTTAGGAAGTCGATCTTCTCCACGAAGCGGCGCTTGTCGTGACGCATCAGGATTAGGGTCCTCCGGCAGAGGGAGCCAGCGTCGTTGCCCCCGCCGCTCCCTGGGAGCCGGACCGTTGGAGCGGCGTGGTCACCGATCACCGTGGTGTTCAGGTTGCCGTACATGTCCATCTGGGCGGCTCCGAGAAAGGCGTAGTCGACGAAGCCTAGCTGGGCGCAGCTCATCACGTAGTCCATGCTAGCGGCCATCACCGCCTTGTGGCAGGTCCTGCTGTCGCCGACGCTTATGGGGATGGTGGGGATCTTGGCGCCGATGGCCCCGGCCTCGAATACAACGAGGAGGTTCGGGGCGTGGAGCCTCTGGGCCAGGGAGGCCGACACCAGGGGGAGACCGGTGCCCACCAGGACTGACTTGCCCTCTTCAAGCAAGCGGGATGAGACGCAGGCCATGAGCTCCGTCAGGTTATACTCCATATCTACCGCCTCGCCCAGGGCGCCTTCAGGGGCACCTCCAGCCTCTCCAGCTTCGCCAAGTATTCCATCTTCTCCTCTCCGCCGATCTTCTCGATATACTCGGGGAAATCCTCGACCGAGTGGACGTACTTGTCCATATACTCCTCCACTCCCTCGTCGGTCCTGCTGATACTGAGCCACTCGGCCATGTGCTCCTCGTCGGAGTAGTAGAGGCTGGGCATGTTCCCGGGGTGGGATCCGTAGGGCACCACGCAGACGGCGTCCACCAGGAAGAAGGGGACGGCGGTCCTGTCTGGGTGGTCGCGGATCTCCTCGGTGTCGATGAGCTCCTCGGTGGTGATGATCAACCTTTTTGCCGCTCTGGCCAGCTCGATGTCCTCGATGGTGATTCCGTCGATCTGGGCGTTCCCGTACTTGTCACAGCGGTGGACGTGTATGAAGACGAAGTCGGGGTAGCAGGCCGGCAGGAGGCAGAGAGGCTTCCCGGTGAAGGGGTCTTCAGCTACTATCGCCGAGCTCTTCCTCATGGTGTCGGAGCCCAGCATCACCCGGGTAGGCATGAATGGGAGACCCATGGCAGCCGCCTTGAACCTCCACTGGAAGCCCGCGTTGGATATCTCCCCCACCACCATGACCCTGCCAGACTCCACCGCCCTCCTCCCAGTCGGGGAGAGCCCCCTGAGCTCGTGGCCAAAGGCGTAGGCGCACTCGACCCTGTCAACTATGCCCCCGCCTATGAGGACGTCGATGTCGTGGACGGCCGTCTTGGCCGCCATGGTCATGTGCCTCCGGCCCTGCCGGATCATCTCGTAGATGGCGGCCATGCTGAAGCGGATGTGGCCGAAGCCCCCCAGCGCGAAGTAGTCCCCGTCCCTGGTGAATCGCTCCACGGCCTCCTCGAGGGTTATCCTCTTGTCCTCGAGGCCCCGGCTCTTGTTCTCCGCCATCCACCGGCGGGCATCATCGGGGTCCATCCATCCGAGGAGCTCGCCCTCCCCTCTCTCAACGACCCTCATGCGGTGATCCCTCACGTGAGATAGTTTCAACTCCCACATAAGGTTGATCAGTTGCGTCCGAAAAAACTCTTAATACGCCGATTTTTTTGAAAAGAAGGTAGCTAGGAAGGTTGCTCTCCAAAACCGAAAATATATTATTGAGCGGGTTAAAAAACGTAAAAATTGATGAAGCGATGAACAAAATTTGGTACCCACCTCCCGAGCTCGTGGCCAATAGTAACGTGAGAAGATTCATGGAACGCCACGGCATAGACGACTACACGGAGCTCATAAGGAGATCAACGGACGACATCGAGTGGTTCTGGGCCGCAGC
>JAUWBQ010000024.1 GCA_030601645.1 Candidatus Bathyarchaeota archaeon
GGGTCCAGTGAGGATGAGGTGGGTCGTGAAGCAGACCTCGTCGATGCCCCGTCTCTCGGCCATCCTGCAGTGCTTCTCTACGGTGGCTCCGGGGGCGTCGGAGGAGTGGCTCTCGTGGACGTGGAAGTCCTTCTTGATCCAAGTCTTGGGCCGGGGTGACGCCATGGGGTTTATCAAAGGTCTACTGCTTTGGAGATATTTGAGGAGATCGAAACAAGAGGCTTTTCTGCGCTTACACCGGACGGCGGATCCCTCCTCAAAATGAAGGGACAGATAGTCGGCATGGAGAAGGAGGCCCTTGCGAGATCAAGCGGTTCTTGGGCTCGGTCTCGCTCCTCTACTGGTACTTCTTGAAGCTGAGGATCTCAAGTATGAACCCAGCCAGATCCTGGGTGTCCATGTAAGCCCAGCCCTCCTCGGGGTCGTCCAGCTGGCTCACCTGGAGGGGCTTGACGCCCATCCTCCCCCACTTCTCCAGCTCGGCGTCGAAGGGCAGGGGGGTTGGGAAGCCCAGGTGGTGGAGGCCCTCACCGTGCTCCTCCAGAAACTCCTGGTAGATGGTCCTCCCCTCCACGGTCTCCACCAGCTCCAGGGTTATGGGGCCCACCTTGGCGTAGGCGAACTTCAGGATGTACGCCACGGGCTCCCCCCTGATGCTGGCCTGGGACTCGGGGTAGCTCTTCATCCTCACCTCGAAGGGGCCAATGCCGAACTTCTCCGAGATGTTCTTCGCGGTCTTCTCGACGTCCCTGACAACGACGCAGGCGTGGACTATCTCGTTGAGCTGGATCCTGTCCTCGGGGATGTTCCTGACCCTCTCATCTTTGATTACCAATGCGCCACCGAGGATAACTGGGTCTCTAACCTTAAGAGTTCACTTGGTTTGATCATGTGAAAAAACGAGCGAACGGAAAATTATGGGTATTTGCGGTGTATTCTACTCGACAGGCTGGCGTATGATCGTCTTGATGTTCTCGGGCTTGGACCTACGGGGGTCGCTCAGGTAGATCTCGTGGTGGTGGCCCCGGAGCCCGTAGCCGCTCTCCTCGATGAACGCGTGGAGGCGCCGGATGGTGGGGCCCTCCTCGCTGTAGGGGCCCAAGTGCATTATCTGGGCGCTCAGGCCCTCGTGGAACGTCTCCAGGACGACGTCGTCAACCATTGGCCCCCTCTTATCCTTGACCTCGGGGCGGACCTCGTCCACCATCCCGGGGGTGATGAAGTCGGGCTGCCTGATCATGGACTTCCAGTTCCACTCCTCCCTGGGAGGGGCGCCCTCCACGTCGAATACGCCGGGATCGTCCCACCACCAGAGGCCCTCCAGGGCCATGACGGTGAAGTCCATGCCTTCAGCCTTGCACTTGAACTTGAGGGTGTAGCTGAGGCCGTAGAGGGCCTGGAGGGCGGTGGTGTAGGCCACGCCTCCGGGCTCGCCCCTGCCGAGGATGGTGAGGAAATTCCCCGAGGGGACGTCTATGACCTCGGGTTTCTTCTTAGCCGTATAGTATCGCTTGAGCTCCTTGCGTAGGTCCAGCTTGCTCATGGTTATTTTTCCGATTCACCGGTTAAAAAAAGAATCTCTAACATTACCCATAAGGGTTGGTAATACTGTGGAGGATGTGCTCCATGTAGTGACTCTGCCTACTGAGATTATTAGATTAGAAGCCAGAAAGATGTCATTATGCAGGACTGAATATACCTTTTCAAAACCACCAGGGGTAGAGTTTATTTTATTTTTAGGACTGTAACAGATAATTATTTAAAAAAAAAATACTTTAAAGGGAAAAGTCCCCATATTACTGGTTTATATAACATTTAAACACCTTCCGGTGATTATTCATCCAAAACGAATAAATTAAACTTTCACATTTTGTTATTCAGGATGTCAGACGTTAAATTCGATCTGAAACCTACATCGAAAAAACCCTCCAGAAAACACAGGAAGGGGAGTAAATACGATCCGATCCTAGATTCCTTCCTGAACGGCGATCATGAATTGGTCGAGGTCGGCATAGAAGATAAGGACCCTCGTTATCTAAGGAGCATGCTGAATAAGAGGATCGAGGCAAGGAACCTATGGAATGAAGTCCGGGCTTTCGTGGACGATGACAGACTGTTCCTTGAACGCGGCAAGACTGGAGTTGACAAGAACCTCTACCGGCTCAGGGATGAAATCGAGATCGCCAACATAAGGGAAATCATTAAAAAATAGTAAAAGTAATATTTTTAAACGAGGCCGTTGGTCGGAGAGATATCCATCGAAGATGTCCTAAAGCCGTACGGCTCTTATTACAACAATTTTGACCAAGCCCAGCAGAAGATTTGGGGTCTATGGTCGAGTGAACTGCCCAAACGAATCGCCATGATCAAGAACAACCTGAAGGAGTTGAGTGATAAGATCCGTTCTTGGCAGAACGTCTTCTATTTTAGCCTGCTCATGTCGGCCGTGATCCCAATAGTCGTGGGCATCTTGAAGGAGACTCAGGACTGGTCAAACTACGCATTGCTACTGGACGCGGTCTTTCCAGCGGTCGTGGGGGTCGTACAGAAAATACAGGAAAAATGCTCGAACGACAGAAAAGTGTATGCCTCCGTGTCCTTTTCGTACGATCAACTACTCTTCGAGATCATTCAAGACATCGACAGAGGAGAATACATCGAAAAAGAAGACATCCACCGGGGTAAGTGGAAGAAACTAGAAAAGATACTGCTGGATAAGGGGTTGAGCTACGCGTGAATGCGGTTCTTGCGGAATGTTCTTTCTAAATATCGTGATGGGGATCGACGAAAGGCTACATATACGCTCTCGCCAGTTCCGCAGAAAATTTCTCCAGTTTGTCCAGCTGGGAGGGTTTCTCTCCGAGCTCTCCTTTCTCACGGGCGAAGAGGCGGAGCCATCCGACGTACTCGGCGCCGTAGTGCTCGAGCCAGCTCATGGTCTTCTCGTGGCTGGGGAAGCCGCTCTGGGCTGCGACGGTGACTACCGCCACCTTCTTTCCCTGGAATCGCGTGTCGTCGGGGTAGAAGCCGTGGGTGCGGTCTATGAAGTCCTTGAAGACGCCCGGAGGCCCCCACCAGTAGACGGGCGCCCCGAGGATGACCAGGTCTGCGTCGTGCATCTTCCCCACGAGCAGGTCCAGGTCGTCGTCCCTGATGATGCACTCTACGTGGGTCATGCAGTGCCTGCAGCCCCTGCAGTGCTCTATGCGGTAGTCCGTGATGCGGAGGAACTCGGCATCCAGGCCTTGGATTCTACCCTCCAGTTCATCGAGCGTCGCTTTCAGGGCGTCGTCGGTGTTCCCGTCCCTCCTGGGGCTGCCGGAGATAGCTAGAACCTTCATGGATAATGAATCGGCTTGGGTGTATTTTAGGGGAAGCATTATATCCCTCTTCGAATCTCTCTGCTGTTGGCGGGTGAGTGGGGCCTCCCACCCGTTCCGCCATATAAATCCCGGAGCAGGGAGGCAAAATGGAAACAAAGGAGATAGCCCTAGCGGCCGTAATCGCGGCCCTCTACGCAGCCCTCGTCATCATTCTTGCGCCTATGTCCTTCGGACCCATCCAGCTGAGGGTGGCCGACTGCCTGATCCCCCTAGCGGCCCTCCTGGGCTGGCCCGCCGTGCTGGGCGTGTCGCTGGGCGCCTTCATCGGGAACGCCTACTTCGTGTCCTTCACGGGGCCGATAGACGTCGTCCTCGGGACCGTGGCCAACCTGGTGGCCGCCGCCATCATCTTCAGACTCAGGGACAGGCTCATCCCAGCCTGCGCGGCCGGATCGGTGGCCATCGGCGTCATCGTCGGGGGCTACCTGTGGATCTACTTCCCGCCGCCGGAGATCATGGGGCTCAACCTGCCGGCTTGGCTGGGGATGATGGTCAGCGTCACCCTGAGCAGCCTCGTGGCCGTCTCGATCATAGGCTACATGCTGGTGCAGAGCCTCAGGGCGTCGGGCTTCAAGGGTGTTGCCGAGTCCCGGGGGCTCAAGACCTACCTGGATTGACCCTTCCCTTTTTTTCATCCCGCAACACTGAAAACGGGCTCAGCCCTTGATAGGATCGTGAACATCGAACGCGTCAGGCGCCTGGGGCTCTTCGGGATCGTAACGCCGGTCGTGGGGTTCACCCTCATCCTGTTGGCGATTAGCACCGCGCCCTGGTTCAGCTGGACGGGGAACGCGCTGAGCGACCTCGGAGTAAGGGGCCTCACCGCCGCCATCTTCAACGGGGGGCTCATGGCGACCGCCCTCTCCATGATTGCCTTCTCAGCAGGGGTCTGGGAGCTCACAGAGGGGAGCACCCTGGGGAGGGCCGGCTCGGGGGCCCTCTTCCTGGCAGCCGTCTTCCTCCTGGGCATCGGCGTCTTCCCGGAGACCGTCGAGCCCCACCACCTCGTCTTCTCGGTGGCCTTCTTCGTCGCCCTCCCCGTCTCCATGTTCGTCCTCTCCGCCCACATGATAAGGAGCGGGATGAGGGATCTGGGACACCTCTCCGTGGCCGCCGGGATCGTGGCCGCCCTCATCTGGGCCCTTGAGTGGGACGGGGTCGCCATCCCCGAGGCGGTCTCGGCCCTCATGGCCTCGGTCATGTCCGTAGTCCTCGGCTACAGGATGAGGAAATGGGGAGAAGACTGACGACGGAACAGATCCTGGAGATAATAGGATCAATCATGTAACTCAGATAAGCCTGAGAACGTTGGAAGCCTGAACGGAGCGGAGATGGTGAGCCTCCTCCTGCAGAACTACTGCAGGGTCATCGCGGGGACCTCTCACGGATCGGCGGCGATCCTATCAAGCGTTATGTTACAGATCTTCGCAGAGGACCCCACGGCCTAGTATCGGTTTAAGAAACGTTGCATACTAGATCGGTTCGGTTTTGCTGCTCCACGATGTGTCCTACGAAGCATTAAAAAAGCAAGCGGAAACTGGAGACAACCATGGAAACAGCAGTAGGGGCGGAGAAGAGGGAGAGGCTGATATTCGCCTCTATCGTTCATCCCAGCAGGTCGTCTGAGACGAACGCCCTGCTCCTGGCGGAGAGCATTCGCGCCTTCGCGGGATCCCTTTCTCGAAGCCGTATCTGGTGCTTCACCCCGGGACACGGGGAGCCCCTATCCAAGGAGTTCAGGGAGAGGCTGGACCCGCTGGATGTCACCCTGATCCCATTCGAGATCGACGGAGAGGCCTTGGGGTTCCCCTTCACCGCCGAGGCGCAAGCAGCCGCCTTGGCGGAGTCGAAGGCCCAAGGCGAGGCAGACATCCTCGCATGGCTCAACCCCAACAGCGTCGTCCTCCAGGATCCTAGGGCTTTCCTGCTGAGGGACGACAAGATCCTGGGCTACAGGCCCGTCCATCACACCCTCGTGGGCTCGCGCTTCGACGAGCCCCTCGACCCCTTCTGGACGCTGATCTACCGATACTGCGGCATCCCCGGGGACCGGGTCTTCCCCATGAGGACCCACGTGGACGACGAGACCATCCGCCCCTATTTCAACGCAGGGTTCCTCATCGCGCGCCCCGAGAGGGGGCCGCTCAACGCTTGGTGCGACACCTACCTCAGGGTCTACGGGGAGCCCCCTCTCCAGGAGCTCTACCGGCGGGATGGGCGCTACAGGATCTTCGTCCACCAGGCGGTGCTCTCAGGGGTGATCATGGCGGCCCTGGAGACAGACGAGATCCAGGAGCTACCGCCGACCTACAACTACCCGATCCACCTGCACGGGGAGGATGTCACGGATCATCGTCCATCCAGCCTGGAGGAGCTCGTGACCATCCGCCACGAGGAGTTCTACGAGGACACCGAGTGGTTCGAGAAGATACCTGCAGGTGAGCCCCTCAAGCGGTGGTTCGCCGAACTACTTCTATAGTCAACTTTCAAGGCGTTATACCGCGCGCCCGCTGTGATCCGAGGAGACTGGACTGCTGTGGGGCTCATTAAACCTTTTAAGGGGAGAGGTGCCCATCAGTTTGTTAAAAATGAAGGATGCCAACACTGTTTACGTCGGTAATAAGCCGCCCATGGCATACGTCATGGCGCTGATCACCGCCTTCAGAGATGCCGGGACGGACATTGTCGTCCTGAAGGCGAGGGGGAGGGCTATTTCGACGACCGTGGACGTCGCTGAGATCGCGAGGAACCGCTATCTGAGAGATGTATCGGTTGAGAAGATAGAGATCGGATCGGAGCAGATGCCCACGGATGACGGGAGGACGAGGGGGGTCTCCACTATCGCGATCACGATGAGGAGGGGGGGTAAGGCCGTCGAGAAGGCTGAAGCCCCACCTGAGCCCAAGATCCAGCCTGAAGCCAAACCTCCATCCAAGGATGAAACTCCTCCAGAGCCGAAGATCCAGCCCGATCTTGAAGTCAAGCCTCCGTCCAAGGATAAAGTGCCCCCCGTGGAGGAGACTCCAAAGGAAGAGGTGAGTCTCTCCGATCTCAAGGGGGTCGGGAAGAAGACGGAGGAGAAGCTGAGGGAGGCAGGTTACAAGAGCCCGAAGTCGATTGCGAGGGCGAAGGCCAGCACGCTGTCGGGGAAGACGGGTCTATCTGAGAAGGTCGCATCGAAGCTGATCGACGCTGCGAAGGAACTGTTGAAATAGGAATATTTAGCGGATTTCTATCATTTTTTTAGTGTGCGCGACTCAGAGACTATCCGATTTTAAACGTCTTCCGCGGGTGCCTCTCTTGTATCTTGCAGCTTGATTGACAGAGAACCCGTTCTTTCGCATCCAGTTCATGTTCTCATCCGACTTCTCGTCGGGGGTGAAGCCGTACAGCTCGACACATCTTTCGATTACGAGATCGGTGGAACTCTTCATCTGTTTTTCTTCGCCCAACAGCATCACGCGCGCTGGTATGTTTATTGGGCGCTATATTAACCCCCCGCATAACTCCATTCTGGGGTGATTCTGGTATCGCGCACGATATCGGAACTTTTCCACCTCTAAAAATGCTTCTTTGAGCAATCGTATCGCGTGCAATATCGGAACTTTCGAGTAGCCACTTCTTCGTTTGGCTCGCGCGCGCATTCGCACTCGCCCGTGAGACTCCTCATTTCGTCCAAATAGACTCAATACACGAGATCCAAGAACTCCTTGACAGTGGGCAGACTCTCCTCGGTCACGGAGTATCTAATCGTCCTGCATTCGGCCTCGACCCCAACGAGGCCATTGGCCTTAAGGCGTTTCATCTGCCATGTCAAGGCCTGGGAGGAGATATCTAACAGAGAGGCCAAATCCGCATGTCGCATAGCGGGCTCCCCTAGAAGAATTGCGATTATCTTTCTCGCCGTCCCGTTCCTGAGAGCCGAGATGACCTCGATGTCGGTCTCGCTGAATCTCCCCGACTCGAAAAATCTTTTATATCGTCTTTCTCGGCGGGAGGTGAGATGACCGGTGGATGTGAGGAGGTCGAGGTGGTACTGTACCACACCTATGGACAACCCCAAATGCCTGCATATCCCTCGAAAGTGGACGCCCGGATTGTCCCTCACAAAGTCGAGTATCTCGCCACGGGCCGAGCTGTTGCGAGAGCCCTCATCCAGGTCCACTCCAGCAATGATGGGTATAGAGACGACGGACTGTACAAGAGAACGGGATTTCCCAAGGCTGAGGAGATATTGCGCCTCTGAGGCATCTCCCTGCGAGGAAGCTATACCTAAGAAAGAGACGCCTAGGAGCACACCTATAAACAATAACGTCAGGATGTTCTTGCGCTCCAACACGAATCGCTGATTACGGATGCAACTTTCAACTATTTATCGGCATCTGTAAATGAATGTACTATTGTAATGAAGTGTACCAGAACGTCTAAATGAGCTTTCGTAAAAATAGGGTAGATGTGGTAGTCGACTATGGGTGAAGTGAAGAAGAAAAAGAAGAAACAGAGGCAGAAGGTTATTCTCAAAGAAAAGTCTGTTGAGACCCCAAAGAAAATTAAGGATCTCATCGAGGGCCTGGAAGAGTTAGAGAAAGAACAGAAACACGTGGATATTCAGATTTGTCCAAGATGCAAGAGCCACAGGATTCACAGAGTCGGTTCGATGATTGGTGATATGTCTGGTCACATGGGTTTGTTACCGCCGAAGTTCGAGTGCCTGGACTGTGGCTGGCGAGAACGCATGGTTATCAAGGCGACCAGTAGAAAGATGGGAATAAAGGAAGTTGCCATCATCGCCGAAGCCTTGGATAATAAAAAACATCTTCATTGAATGGAGTGGCATACAGCGCGCGCGGGGCGGTCATTATAGAATAATGTCGTTAATGATTTCTATTGTATAGGGGTCAGTAATTTCATAGAACGTTAATTGTTTATTCAATGTTCCATAGGTATCACGTGGATGGCCGTACAATTTTTCATCATTACTTACATCTTTTCCAGCATTTGATTTCCATTTAACACTTCTCCTATGGCTGAACCAAATATCCCTTGTCTTGTCTATTGCATTCTTGTCATCAAAATAATACTCACCTTTTACTTTCCCAATACTCGATATGAACCCTCTACCGTATGCAGCGACGATATCACCGATTTTGCATCGTTTAACGAGATCCCAAAGTTGGGAATCCCCCGTGTTCCATTTCCCTGAAGACCATCCAGCCCGTTTTACAGCATTAGTAAATTCATCAAACGATAGTAACTGGCTCAAATCCCCTACATCTTGCCATCCTATTGCCATAAGTGAATTGTCTCGACAATAATCCCAATAATAGGCTCCTCTCCCTGGAGAATACTTCCAATATTTCATACCATAACTAGTTTTTTATACATAAATATAACAATTATGATAAGCGCGCGAAAAAGTATATTGTACTTACTTTTGTGTTCGTAGAAGTTTTATCTTTGTATTGAAGATACATTTTACGCGCGCGCAAAAAAAAAACAGCTTAACAAATATAAATAGAACACAAATGTATGTGGATACCCCCCAGTCCGCCACATTTATTGTCTCTTTATGAATTGGAAATTGCGCGCGCGCAGCTGGCCTGTCCCTAAATTCATTATCAACACACACCTAAAACCCATACAGGCGAACCCATAGAACGCCCACCCACCCCAATACCATACTCCGTCACTCCAAACACACCATCTTAGAGGAAACACCCACCTCGAACACCTCCCCCTCACCGCCCAGAGAATGAACGATACCCCTTCACGCCTACCCCACACTAGACGACACAGCCAGCCACCGGGAACGACACCCCATCACGTGTTGAAGAACGTCGGAGAGACCGCCTTGTCCGGCCTCCCGATGTTCTCAGCCACCTCCCTCGTCAGCACGTGGCAGAGAACGCTGTAGAGCGCGTACACCGCCACGTTTCTCAACCCTCTCACCTTGTTCACCGCGCGCGCATTCGGTAATATATGACTTCAAAGGCCTCGTAAATAGCTGAAATAGCGAAAACTAAAGTGACGAGCATGTAAATGTGGATAGCATTCATCACCACTGTTAGGTATGCTTTCAAGCGTTTCTCTTCCCCAATCCACTTCGGAGAAATAATGCCCTTCCATTGGAGGTGGGCTGCGCGCGCCAGTGCTCCAAGTGCGGGTACAAGTTCACGGTGAACATATCATAATCCACATTCTTGGATTCTAAGTAGTTATTATATAAAAGAAAAAATAACCTCCTTTAAAGGGTGGTTCTTTTGATGGGACAGCAATGCGGAGGAAAACTTTACAATGGCGACCCATGTCCACGGAAAGTCGTTGTGGGCGCGGAGTGGTGTATCTTTCATTATCCTGAGAAGACAGGTGAACTAGTCGAACAGTTCAAGATAGCTTTTGAAGAGGAAAAGCGGAGACAAGAAGAAGAACATCCTGATTACTTAGACTTTGTAGGGTTTGACTTTCCAGACGATATTGAGTTTGAGAAAGAGGTTCCGACGGTTAATTTCAACAAGGCTGTATTTCGTGGGACTATTGCCTTTGTAATCACTGAACAGAGTAAATTCGTATTCAAAGGAAATGCGTTTTTCAATGATGTTACCTTTAATAACTTTGTAGGATTCATTGGGGCCACCTTCAAGGGCGATGCCTTCTTCGAGGGAACAGTCTTATCGTCTCTTGTATTTTTCGGTGAGGTTACCTTCGAGGGAGATGTTTTGTTCTTTGGGGCCACCTTCAAGGGGCCTACGAGATTCTCTGAGGTCACATTCAAGAAAGTTGCAGAGTTCACTAAAGTCACTTTCGGAGATGTAGAGTTCGATGGGGTCATCTTCGAGGGAAAGGCAGATTTCATAAAGGCCACTTGCGAGGAAAACGCAGTGTTTAATAGGACCACCTTCGAGGTGGATGTAGCTTTTACTGAAGCCGTATTTAAGAAAGATGTTTGGTTCACTAACACCACTTTTAAAGGATCCACAACATTCAGTAGGACTATATTCGAAGAAGATGTAGGGTTTAATGGTGTTACCTTCGAAGGACGTATGGATATTACGAGGGTCACATTCAAAGGAGATACACAGTTTAAATTAACAACCTTTAGTGGAGGTGCTCAATTTTCTGAGACTACTTTTAATAAAATGAGTATATTCACTGAGGTCAACTTTAATAGTTATACAATATTCTCGAAGATCAACTTTCAAGGCACTTCATTTTTTGAGAAAAATAATGTATCAAATATGGTAGAATTGACATTACCTATCATCGAAGAATATTTTTCAATTACCAATACCCAGTGGAGAAAACCAGAAAATGGAAAAAGCAGTATGTATAGAATTTCAGAGCCTATGTTTAAAAAAAGTGGAAAACTCGTCATCAGTGGCAGCCTTGGTACGACCCAAGATTTCATTGCAGGCATCTCTCTCATAGAGGCTGAACAAGAAAATATCGAATTTAATACAGAGAAATGGCCTCAATTCTACGGACGAAAAATCATCATAGATGAAATCCTACTGGAAAAAGGAGATACAAGTATTACCTCAGATCAGGTAGCTCAAATCTACCGCAGACTCAGAGAGAACTACGAGAAGGCCAAACGATACCCAGAAGCGGGGGACTTCTATAAAGGTGAGATGGAAGTAACACGGAAATACAGACGTGGAGCAGAAGGTCGGAGCGAGAAAAGACCTTGTACCGACCCTACATGGTGGCTATACAGCATCTATCTTGCACTTAGTAAATACGGTGAAAGCATTTCACGACCACTGATATGGCTCTTTGGCTCTTGGTTCACGATGATTATACTTCAGAGATATTACCAGCAAGCATGGATAACGGGGGTGGATCTGTCATCAGCAGAGACGGTTCTATTAAGAACGTTCTTTGCGTTCTTTCCCTTTTCCAAGCCTGTAACTTTTGCCGACTTCGTACTTTACGTGTTCGGAAGCCTGCTTATCGGTCTAACCTTCATTGCATTCAGACGAAGGCTGGAAAGAAGGTGACCTTCACTTTCCCCGCGCGCTGGTTTGTCCCTTTATTTGGTTTTTAATGGTGTTTAATCCTTTTTCATAATTTGGGGACAGGATTCAAGCTCACATCTGTCTCTCGTCTCCCTGCATCTCCCACCCCTCTGGTAGCGACAGAGACGCTTCAAATCGCTGAAATTTAATGCAACCACCCCTCCAGAAGCTCCAGAGGCCGAAGCAGAGGCCTCAACGGATGCACTATAGAGGTACACGGGCCTCCCTCGCCCCTTCGAGGGCGCTTTCTCTCTGGCTATAAGGCCTTTGTCGACCAGGGAGTTGAGGTGGAGCCTCAGGGTGTTATGGGAGAAACCTATCTCATCGAGGGCTTGGAAGAGTTAGAGAAAGAACAGAAACACGTGGATATTCAGATTTGTCCAAGATGCATGAGCCACAGGATTCACAGAGTCGGTTCGATGATAGGCGATATGTCTGGTCACATGGGTTTGTTACCGCCGAAGTTCGAGTGCCTGGACTGCGGCTGGCGAGAACGCATGGTTATCAAGGCGACCAGTAGAAAGATGGGAATAAAGGAAGTTGCCATCATCGCCGAAGCCTTAGATAATAAAAAACATCTTCATTGATTGGGGGGCGTACAGCTTTAGAAGCTAGTTCCCACTGCGCGCGCGCGCTCAAGTAGAGAGGAAAATGCTCAGGGCGTGTCTGTGGGCGTCCTTAGTTTTTCTCCGAGTTGTTCCGCCCATCCCTCTACCTTCCCTGGATCACGGGTGTCCACGGTGGTCTTTCCCAAGACCCTGATGCGGCCCCCGAACCCTTCGATGTCCACCAGGTTGAGGTTCGGGTGGTTCTCCTTTATGGGGTTCATGTATTTCCTGACGGCGTCGCCGTAGCTGTCGGGCGTTCCGGCCTCGTTGGATGACAGGAAGACGGCGACCTTCTTCTCTCCGAAATCGTTCTTCAGGAAGCTGAGGCCTTCCTTGTAGACTCTCTGCATCCTGACGCCGGTTCCTAGGATTATGTTGTCGTAGTCTGAGATGTCTGGAGTCTTTTCTTTCCTGATGTCAACGAGGCCCACCTCGTGTCCGTGCTTTTCTCTCAGGACCTCTGAGATTATCTCGGAGTATTCTCTGGTCACGCCCCCTCTTGAGGCGTATGCGATCAGCGTTTTGTTTCCTCTTTCGTTTTTCAGCTAATCACCGAATAGTACTTCCAGAAACGGCACTGAAATATAACCATATACGCTCATTCCGTCAAATGCGCGCATGCCTTAACACGCGCGAGAGATGATGAAAAGATAAGTTAATGATTCAAGTCACGCATTACGGTTTGAAATGGCTTCGGACGAAGAGAGGGTCAGAAAGGTAAGATCTCTCGTAGAGAAGTATGGTTTGGACGCGGAGATAATCTGGCACAGAGACGACCCCGTTCTCAGCCTTGAGGATGCCAAGCGGGTCCATGGCTTGTCTCCGGGGAACGTGCTGAAGTGCCTCCTCATGAAGGGTCGCAAGGGTAAGGTGATTGCGGTCATGGCTCCCGGGGATGTGCGGATCGATGTGAAGAGGCTGGGAGACCTGGCGGGTGTGAAGAAGCTGAGCTTCGTGTCGGGGGAGGAGTTGAGGGAGAGGTTCTCTGTGGAGCCTGGGGGGTTGGATCCTCTGACACTTCCCGGGATGGCTGACGTGGTTTTCGTTGAGAGGAGCCTGCTCGACAGGGAGTGGGTGATGGGGTCTGCCGGGTCTAGGTATTGTGGCCTCAGGGTGAGGCCTGGGGAGCTGGTTGAGGTCCTTGGTGTGCCCGTCGTGGATGTGGCGAAGCCTTAGATCGTTATCAACTTGTTTTGTGCTGGGGTGGGGGCTGCGGGTTCTCTCGGGTTGGTGTAAAATATTATCCCCCACACACATAAACTCTTAACACCCACACATCTTTCAGAAAGGATACGCGCGCGACATAAGCCATAAGTTTAAAAGCAAGGCTTGGTGCTCGCATGATAGTATGCGAGGATCATTGGTTAACAATTTTCTAAGTATAACTGAATGAGAAGGAGTGAAAGATATGGGTTATAGAGGAAGGTCTGATTTCAACCGCGGCCCCAGGGAGATGCACAAGATCACATGCTCCGACTGTGGTAATGAAGCTGAAGTTCCGTTCAAGCCGACAGAGGGTCGCCCTGTTTACTGCCGAGATTGTTATCAGAAACATAGACCAGCAAGATTTTAATAGTCTATAAAAATCTCGAAGTGAAATCGCGCACGTGGTTTCTAGCGAGAATTTAATTTTTATTATTTTTTCTGAGATAGTATTGATGAGTCAAATTGCGCGCTTGTAAAAAGTATTGTATAATTGTCATCTGAATAGGTAGTCAAGGGTTTTTAAAGTAATCTCGCACTTGTGCCATCCCTTAGTGATGATTCCATTATTTTTCAAAGTTTTTCTAATGCTTTTAGGAAGGCTCATAATCGCAGCGTTTTGATTTTTAGAGTTAAGGATCCTCATCAGCACCTGTTTGTTGAAATCGATCATATTGCGGAAAGATTTCTCTTGGAAAGTCATTCCCGTCATATTTAGAAATTTCTCATTGCTTATGCTCGCTACGGATGGCTTGTTTACTCGGATCTGTTCTTGGGCTTTCTGTGCCTCTTTGAGTTCAGGATCTCCATTGTTTCGCATAAATTTCAAGTCATTCAGTATAACCCATCTGTTGACTCCAATTTGAGTGGCGATCTCCGAGTGTTTTAGGCCTTGGCTTATTCCTTCAAGTAATATGAGACGACGCTCTTGTCGCTCACGGATAACATTTGACATAGCACATTTCTCTTTCAAGCGCTTGATCTATCTTATCTTATGCCTACATCTCTCAACCAGTTGACCTGACTTCTAG
>JAUWBQ010000071.1 GCA_030601645.1 Candidatus Bathyarchaeota archaeon
TGAAAATCGCTGACTGACTCGACGTAGATGTCGGCGAGTTCGACGAGCTCTGGCGATGGCTTCGATCCAGGGCTCACCGCGACGAGGACCTTCGCTCCGGCTCTTTCTCCAGCCTTCATGTCGTCGGGGTGATCTCCCACGCAGACCGCCTCATGGGAGGAAATCCCACATCTTTCGCAAGCCAGGAGGATCATCTCGGGGGAGGGCTTGGGGTTCTTCACCTCATCCGCGCCCACCACGGCTCGGAACAAGTCGCGCACCCCCGTAGCCTCTAGGGCTTCCTCCGCCACATTTCTGCGATCGTTCGTTGCGACGGCGAGCGCTAACCCGGATCTTCTCAGCCTCTTCAGGGCCTCCTCCACCTCGTCGAATAGAGCCGGCGTGTAAGTCTGAGCAAGAAGTTCGTCGGCCTCTGCGTAGGCGTGTTCTGCCAGCTCCTTTGCTTCTCGCCATCCGCGTCCGGAAGCGTACAGGGCCGTGGCTGCGACGGTGATGTCTTCTCTCCGTGAAGCCCTGGCTAGGGGGCCCTCCTCGTCGTACTCCCATGATCCGAGGGTCACGCCCGAGGCCTCCGCCCATCTCTCCACGACCTTTTCCCCCGTGATCTTCCCTAGCGTCTGGGCTCTAGCCCTTGCGAGGCTCCGGAATCGGGGTTTCGTGTTGACCAGAGTGCCCGATAGATCGAAGATCACCAGCTTGCATTCTATCTTGTTTCCGGCTAGCGTCAGGGCGGACATATCGTTCATTTTCTCCCTAGTGCAGCGTTTCTATATCTATTATCTCGACGCAGTGGAACTTGATGGGTCTTTATGCCTTATTTATTTTCATCAATGGCGTATCATCGAATTTATCATGGAACTGTGGTCTGGATAATCTTAGTACCAGATTCTAGCAAATGTTAAGTATCCGTGGGCGTTTAAAGTGTTCGAGGTGAACCGATTTGGCGACGGCATTCGTCCTGATCAACGCTGAGATTGGTTCGGAGAGCGAGGTTTTGAAGGACCTAAAGGCGATCCCCGAGGTCAAGGAGGCCCACATGGTCTACGGCGTATACGACATCATCGCCCGCATAGGAACGGAAACGATGCAAGACCTCAAGGACACCATCAGCTGGAAGGTCAGGCGACTGGACAAGGTCCGTTCCACCCTTACCATGATCGTGGTCTGAGGCTCCGGTTTTCCAACAAACCCCATTTTACATTAGAACATAGCCCTATAATATCTTCAGAAGGTCTGCCTTCGTGACTATGCCGGTTATCTTGTCCTTGTTATAGACCATCACCGCGGGGTAGATCCTGAGCAGGCCAGCGATTATGGAGACGGGGGCGTCCTCTCCCACCTGGGGGAACGGGTCGTCCATGACCTCTGATATGGGCATCTCCGTGACTAGGCCGTCTTCTTCTGTCGATGTTATCCGGTCGATGATGGTCCTCTCCGTGATGCTTCCGACGGGCCTGTCTTCATCCATGACAGGGAGCTGGGAGAACCCCGTGTCCCGCATGATGTCAACGGCCTTCTGGATGACCTCGTTCTGCTGCACGCTGATGATCTTCGTGGTCATGATCTCCTCCACCCTGGTCTCCCTGCCCTGCTCCAGGCCGTTGAGGACCTCGAGGATGGCCTTCACCTTCGAGTAGGAGGGCTCGATGTTCTTCGCCTCCAGCTTGGCGATGTAAGACTGGCTCACCCCAGCCTTCTCCGCGAGTTGGGTCTGGGTGAGTCCGAGGGCGCGCCGCCTAGAGGCGATAGTGTCTAACTCGGGAAGCATGCTTATAATGGAAAAGAAGGGAATAATATTCTTTTTGGAATTTTTCATAGAGAATAAAGTCGAGGAGGAATTAGATCCAGCCTCGTCCGGATTCCCCACTCGCCAGATTTTTTAGAGGGAGAGAGTCACCCCTTTTCGTGAGGTCGTAACCGCCTTGCTCCTCCACATAGGAATGGACGACACGGACTCCCTAGCCGGGGGATGCACGACTTACATAGCGGCGCTTCTGGTGGAGAAGATCCTTTCCCTGGGGGGGCGGTTCGTCGAGTATCCGCATCTGCTCAGGCTGAACCCGAACGTCCCCTGGAAGACCCGGGGGAACGGAGCCATCTGCCTCAGGGCGGAGATCGATCCAGAGATCGAAGGCCGAGTCAAGAGAACGGTTCTTGAGCTGGTGGAAGCACATTCGGATTTCGAGTGCGGGAACACGAACCCGGGCGTGGTCTTTCACACCGGCGAGGTCCCTAAATCTTTGATTGTTTTCTCCGACAGGGTGATCAGCAGCGTCGTGGAACTGGAGGAAGCCCTCTGCCTGGCGGATGAGCACGGTGCTTCAGCTGTCGGTTACAAGAACATGCGGGGGATCATCGGCGCCCTCGCGGCGGTGGGCGGTTTGCAGGGGGGCGATCACACCTTCGAGTTCCTGGCGTACAGGACGCCCGGGAACTGCGGGGGGCCCAGGAGCCTCGATGCGGACTCGGTGAGGAGGATGAACGAGGCGACGGAGGGCTCAACGTTCAACAACGTCGACCCAGAGTCAGGGCGGGTCCTCATCGCCCCCCACGGCCCCGATCCCGTGTTCTTCGGGATCAGGGGAGAGACCCCGGAGGCTGTTCATAGGGCGGCCATGCTGGTGGAGCCCGGCGAGCCCATCGAGCGATGGGTGATCTTCAGGTCGAATCAGGGGACCGACGCGCATCTGCGGAGAAGGGTGCGCCTATCGGAACTCGAGCCGTACCATCCGGCCATAGTCCTCGGGGAGGTGTCCGAGAGTCCTAGGACGATCAAGGGGGGCCACGTGATCTTCCCGTTGGGAGACGAGACCGGGGAGGTCGACTGCGCAGCCTACGAGCCCACCGGGGGCTTCAGGGATGCCGTGAGGCGGCTTATGCCGGGGGATACTGTCAGGGTCTACGGGGGCGTCCGGGATTCGGGGGGTGGCAGGAGGACGCTGAACCTTGAGAAGATGGAGGTCTTACGCCTCGCCCCCGATGTGCGGTATGTGAACCCGTCCTGCCCGAGCTGCGGAGGGGGCATGGAGTCCATGGGGCGGGAGAAGGGGTTCCGGTGCCGGCGCTGCGGGCTCCGGGACGGGCAGTTGAGAAAGTTAACCGTTGAGGTGGATAGGCCGCTGGAGCCCGGGCTCTACATCCCGCCCCCTAAGGCCCAGAGGCATCTCACCAAGCCCCTCGCAAGATATGGGAGGGAGAAGGAGTACGTCCCCGGGGAGTTGTACGAGCCCTGGTGTTGGCCCCGACTCTAGGCTTTTCAGGTTCACAGACCCGAAAAACCGGGTCAACGTAAATAAACCGGGGGTCGATAGGATATCTCACTTGTAGGAGTTGGACTGTTTGGAGTTCGACGAGGTAGTGAATAAGAGGCGGAGCATCAGGAGATACAAGGATACCCCCGTGCCCAGGGCGTCTATCCTGAAGTTGCTGGAGGCCGCGAGGATCGCCCCCTCGGCCGGGCACCGTCAGCCTTGGCACTTCATAGTGGTGGAGGATGAGGCCGTCAGGGAGAAGCTGGCTGGTAGATCCGGTTGGGCCGCCAAGGCGCCGGTCATGATCGTGGGGGTGGCCGATCCGGTGGCTTCACCCAGCTGGTACATGAACGATATGGGGATCTCCTTCGAGCACATCGTCCTGGCTGCGGCCAACCTGGGGCTCGGCACGTGCTGGATGGGGCAGACGAGGCGGGACGCCGAGGTCAAGGAGATCCTGGGGATCCCAGACGAGCTCAAGGTGATAGCCCTCACTCCCCTTGGCGAGCCCGATGAGACCCCGGGGCCCAAGGACAGGAAGAGCCTTGATGAGATCGTGAGCTGGGAGAGGTTCGGGGGCAAGGCGGCTTAGGTATGAAGAGGGAGCTACCAGAGCACAGGCGACTGCAGCCGGGTCCAGCGAGCGTCGTGGTGATGGCTACCTGCGTCGGCAAGGAGGGGAGGCCTAACATCATCACCCTCGGGATGTATATGCCCATCAGCTCCAGGCCCCCCATGGTCTGCATCGGGGTCGCCCCCGGGAGGTACAGCCACGGGCTCATCGAGGAGACGGGGGAGTTCGTGGTGAACGTGCCCTCCATCGGACTCGAGGAGCAGATGCACTACTGCGGCATAAAGTCGGGGAGGGACGTGGACAAGTTCGCCGAGACGGGGCTGACCCCGATCCCTGCGAGGGTGGTCAAGCCTCCTTTGATTGGGGAGTGTTTCGGGCACCTCGAGTGCAGGGTGGTCCAGAAGCACGTCTGCGGTGATCACACCCTGTTCGTCGGGGAGGTTGTCGCGACCAGCGCGGACGAAGGCGTCATGGACGGTGATGTCTTGGACATCCTGAAAGCCCGACCGATCGTACAGAAGAACCATGTCTACTATAGTGTTTGCGAAAGGTGATTCATCTCTCTCTTGATTATCTCAACGTTCATAGGCTCACTTATGGCACCTTAATGTCCTGTTCTCACGTGCTCTTAGTTCCATGTTGGACCTCACCCTCGTTTCCCTGGGTATTCTCTCCTAGTTACAATCTCTATGATCAGACCAAAGACTAGCACTGCCGTAAAGGATAATAGGATCGTGCTAATAGTCTCAAAACCTGTCTTTTGCAAGCTATACGCCATGCAGACCGTTGATACTAGAACGATGCACCATGAAAAGTAGTAAAGTACATTTTTTCGCCAGATGAGGTTATACTCCTTCAGGCTCTTGTCGCCACTTCGAGCCTGATCGAAGTTCGTCTCCCAGCCCAACCACAATGTCTTCCATTGGATAACATTGGTTTTGACTTCCGGCATATCGTCAGGCACTGTGCCCAAGAGATAAGGTATCTTCTTGCTTTCAATCTCTTCTCTGATGTAGTTGGCCAGTGAATCTGTGTAGAAATATGTCCCGAGGATCATCGTGTACATAAACACAGCGTATGAGGAGGCTATGAGCCACATCAGGAAATTAGATCCCTGAATCGCATACCCGATTATCCCAACTATGCCCACGATGTAAAATTGGGTCATTTGGGTGCGTTGTTGTATCCTAATCTTTATCTCGTTTCTGCAATCGTTGTACTCTATAAAAACTGCCTGCAGTTGTCTATTTTTTTCATCTTGAGTTAATTTTTTTTCCAAACTTACATCCATCTATGTCTCTTCATCATGCTTTATTGAAGGTATCGCCATGCTTATGTAACAGACGGGCACTCACCGATCTCGAAAATCTCGTAGATATCTCGCATAATCTGACGATGAATTATTAACTACTAATCTTCGAACAATTGAGGTAAACCTTTCTCACAAGACTCGATAGTGAAGCATTCGAATCAGCGTAAGTTAGTTATAACGATTCATATGAAAATAGTGACATAACAGGAGCCTTAGTGATGAAATTTTCTGAGGACGCAGATCCATACCTCTGGCTGGAAGATCTAGACGATCCAAGAGTTCGGGAATGGGCATCCGAGAAGCACAACAGGGCCCTGAGGGAGCTGGGGCCGATCTCGGAGAAGCTCAACCCCCGGATAGAGAAATACTACTCCATCCCCCTCGTCATAGCCGTCGAGGCGAGCACTCGAGGAGTATTCGTCCTCGCCCGGGAGGACGGGGCCTACAAGATCAAGCTGCTGGCCTGGGACGGCGGGGTACGCGAGATCGTGGACTCCAGGGACCTCGGCGAGGACGTCCTGATTAAGGCCATATTCGCCGACAAGGGGGGAGGCAGGTTCGCCATCTCCTACTCCTTCGGCGGGTCTGACAAGGGGGTCACTGATATCATCGACACGTCTTCGGGGAGGGTCCTGGACCGGCTGGAGGACATGGTGGTCTACTACATCGTGTGGCTCGGCGACGACGAGTACTACTACGTCAGGTTCTACCGGGAGGGGGTAACTCCGGACGGGGTTTCTGCCCCCGCGAGCCGGGTGTTCCTCAGGAAGGGGGGGGAGGAGGCGATGGTCTTCGGCGAGGGGATAGAGACCTCCTACCTGATCTCCCTCAAGGGGAGCGGGGACGGCGCCAAGGCGATGCTCGGCGTCAGCTACGGCTGGAGCAGGAGCAGCATCTACGCCGGCGACCTGAGACGCCCAGAGGGCTGGAGGAACATCTACGGCGGTGGAGACTTCAGGGCTTTCCCCATCGACTTCATCGATGGAGACTATCTCGTGACCTCTTACGATGGGGAGGGGTTTGGGAGGATCGTCGCAGTCAGCGAAGACGGCGAGGCGAGGGAGCTCCTGGGGGAACGGGAATACCCGCTATTCGAGTCTGCGGTAGCGGGCGACAGGATCGTCGCCAACTACCTCGTCGACGCCTCCTCGACCCTCAAGACCTTCGGCTTGGATGGGGTGGAACTGGACGAGTTCAAGTTCGAGGCCGCCGGTTCCATAGACTACATAAGCACAGCCGGGGACGGCTGCGTCTTCCGATATCAATCGTTCATGATCCCTCACAGGGTCTACAGCCTGAAAGAGGGGCGGCTGACCGTCCTGGCATCGGAGGAGGTCCGGGGCGACTTCGAGGTGGAGGAGGGATGGGCCACCTCCAAGGACGGCACGAAGATCCACACTTTCAACGTGAGGAAGAGGGGGGGCCAACCTAACAAGGCGTTTGTATTCGGATACGGCGGCTTCTCTATACCCCTGACACCCAGGTTCTTCCCCTTCGTCATCCCCTTCATCGAGGACGGGGGCACCTACGTCCAGGCCAACCTCAGGGGCGGGGCAGAGTACGGCGAAGGGTGGCACAGGGCCGGCATGAGGGAGAGGAAGCAGAACGTCTTCGACGACTACGCCTCGGTCATCCAGGACCTGAAGGAGAGGGGGTTGCGGGTGGTGGCCTTCGGCAGGAGCAACGGGGGCCTCCTCGTCGGCACCACCATGACCCAGCGCCCGGAACTCCTGGACGGCGCAGTCATCGGCTACCCGGTCCTTGACATGCGCAGGTTCCACAAGCTCTACGTCGGCAGGGCCTGGGTCCCCGAGTACGGAGACCCCGACGACCCGGAGGACGCCGCATTTCTCGCCAAGTATTCACCTTACCACCATATCAGCGGGGACAGAGAGTACCCTCCGATCTTCATGTACACGGGGGTCCACGACGACAGGGTCCACCCCGGCCACGCCTTCAAGTTCGCGGCCAGGCTTGAGGATGCGGGTCACGACTATCTGCTCAGGGTCGAGGAGAAGAGCGGCCATGCTGGGGCGACCCCCAAGATCAAGATAGAGGAAGAGTCCGACATCATGGCCTTCGTCTACAAGACCCTCGGGTTGGCTTAGGAAACAGGGGAGAAATGAATTAAAAACAAGCAAATGTCCGGGGGTTCCACATTTTCCAATGCTTTCTCAGTCCCCCGAATCCTCTGATTCCAACTCGGCACAAGAAAAAAGGGGTTTTTAGCCTTCAACTTTCCGTTCCATCTCGAAACCCGCAGCTTCGGTGAGCGTCAGTTCCTCTGTTTCCTCGCCTTCTTCCGGCTCTATGTCGGACATCTTATGAAAGGGGTCCTCATCCTCCGGAGAGGAGAAGAGGCTGCGGATGTTCGTGATGAACCGTTTCAGGGTTTCAGACACGGTCCAGGCTCCTCCCTTCCTCCTAGGTTGCCCAGCTATCCTTAAATCGATTCTGAAGCTTTTTTCCCTTCTCATGTAACATTAGAGTCGAACTTACGTCGGGATGTGATCCTTGCTAGTGGCAACGGAGAAGGTGATCTAATCCTTCTCTGCGTACGCGATGTGAAAAAAAGGGGTTAGAACCCGTAGATGGCCTCGTACTTGGCTTCGAGGTAGTCCATGAACGGCTTGACGACGAGGCCTCTGCCCGTGACCCGCTTCACAAGCTCCTCCGGCTCGTAGAGCTTGCCGTGCCTGTACACGTTCTCGGTGAGCCAGCCCTTGACCTCCCCGAATCTACCTTTCCGCAGCTTCTCCTTCCAGTCCGGGAGGTCGCCGTCGATCTTGGCGCGCCAGACTCCGTCGTAGATGTTGCCGAGGGCGTAGCTGGGGAAGTAGCCGAAGGAGCCGCCGGACCAGTGGGTGTCCTGCATCACCCCCTCGGTGTCGGTCTCTATCTCGACCCCCAGGTAGTCCATGTACTTCTGATTCCAGACCTGAGGCAGCTCCCTCACCTCCAGGTCACCGTTGAACAGGTCTCTCTCCAGCTCGAACCTGATTATGATGTGTAT
>JAUWBQ010000228.1 GCA_030601645.1 Candidatus Bathyarchaeota archaeon
TAACCGTGGCCCGTTCCAAGGGCGAGAAGATCCCGACCCACTGGACAAGAGACAAGGATGGCAAGGCAACCGACGACCCCTGGGCCATAAAGCAGGGGGGTTGGCTCCTCCCCTTCGGATCATACAAGGGCTACTGCCTACAACTGGTCTCTGAGCTCCTCGGCGCAGTCCTGACCGGCTCTAGGACCGGGCCAGATCCCCAAAAGACCCCGCCATCGACAAACGGCGTGTTCGCGATAGCCATCAATCCCGAGGCATTCGCAGGGCTTGATGAGTTCACACGGAACGCAGACGAGCTCTTCGCACATGTAAAAGCCGTCGAGCCAGAACCGGGAGCCAGGGTGCTGATCCCCGGTGAGCCAGAATGGGAGACGAAGGAGAAGCGGATGGAAGAGGGTATCCCCCTACCAGAGGAGGTGTGGGATGACATAGTCAGTCTTGCCAGGGAGCTGGGGCTGGATCCAGACTGCTACTAAAGGATTTTCCTTTGATACAAATGAATTCTCGCCTGGATGATACCAGCCACCGCATTTCCACGTTGAATACTTTACGGTTTGAGGCGAACACCGCAGCTTCCGCAGAAACTCATCCGGAGGTGTGTCTTAGCCCCGCACCTGGGACAGGTCGACACCAATCCTTTTGAGACAAGGTTGACGCCGCATCCTCCACAGAACCTCATCTCAGGAGAGGTTTCAGCATCGCATACGGGACAAAACTGCAGACCCATTGCTTCCATCTGGTCAGCCTTTTGAATATACGGTTTCGATGGCGTCTCCGGTTCGGACATCACATCAGCCGAAGTAGTTTCAGGGGGAGGCGCGTAGTGCTTCACCAGTTCGATTACGTCGTTCGCCCATCGCTGGGGGATCCGTCCGATACTTAACTTGTTATAACCGTAGTTCATCACATGGTCGCTGATCTGGTTGATCGCCTTCACCGCCTGTTCGATGCGCCTAGGGTTCTCGACCATGTGGCGCGTCGCGATCAAAGTCCTGGTCCCAAGGGGGATGATCTGGCATGGGGTGCGATAGTTGTCATCCCGGTCGTCGAGCTTGTAGTTCCAGATCTTATTCCTGCCGGCCTGGTATCTCTCGTCGATGCCGTAGATAGTCTTCTCCGTCGGAAGCCGCCTCATGAGGCCGCGGAGGGAATCGTCGCCGTTCAAGTCGTCGAGCAGACGATTCCAATCCGTCCTGTTCTTCAAAACATCCCTCGCGCTGAAATTCAGCGTCTCGACATAGGGGAGGAAACACGGCCTCCATCTCAGCCCTTCTTTGACTTTCTTAACGAAGATCGAGGCCGGTATCGGCCTGTCGACGATGATCCCGCAATAACAGGTCAGCCCTTCCCAGACGACTGGCCGCGCTAGCCCGTACGCGGTGTAGTAGAGAATGACGGTTAATGACGCGACCTTCCTTCCGCTGTTCATGTCTATGAGGTGGACTATCCCGTCCATGCTCCCTGGGCCACATCCGGAGTGGAAGTCGCTTATCCTCCTGGTGTTGAAGTCTATGGGCGTCTTGGCGATCTTTCTAAGAGAGCGGTTATAATCTCTGTTGATTTTTTCCACGCTTTTGGCCCTTGATTCCTCGATTTTCCCCATCAAGTCTCGTGTTCGGTCTAATTCTAATATTCTTATTGAAAACTTTTTTCATGAAAAAAGGGGTTTTCCTCGACCATATTCAAAGATAGAAAATAAAAACAATTTGGATGCCGAAAACAGGGAGAATACTCGGTTAAATCCCTCTTCTCAACGTCCTCCCAGCCAACGCCCCCGAGTATCTTCCCTCGTCCACGGTGATCTGCCCGTTCACCACGACATATTCTATGCCCTCTGGAAACTGGTGGGGATCCTGATAGGTCGCCCTGTCGATCACGGTCTCCGGGTTAAAGACCGTCAAATCTGCCCACATGCCGGGCCTCACGAGGCCCCTGTCCAGGATGCCGAATCTTTGAGCCGGAAATGAGGTCATCTTCCTAACCGCCTCCTCGAGACGCAGGACCCCGAGCTCCCTCACATACCTGCCCAGGATCCGAGGATAGGTCCCGTATCCTCTGGGGTGGGGCTTCCCCCTCCTCATGTAACCGGTGGTTGTGCTGCTCCCCGAGTCTGTGCCAACCATCTGGAGGGGGTGGCGCATTATTCGGCGGACGTCCTCCTCGTCCATGGCGAAGATCACCATCCCCATGGCCCCCTCCTCCTCCGATATCAGGTCGAAGAGGCTGGCGAAGGCGTCAGGGTCCCCCCTCAACTCCCGTACCTCTTCGAGGTTCTTGCCCTCCACGGGCTTGTTATCATCCGACTTCACGCTGGTCACGTAGACGTTCTTCCAGCCCAGCTCTCCGGCGAAGTTCTCCCAGCCCTGGATGCCTTCCTTGATGTCCTCTCGCATTCTCTCCCTGAGCTCCGGGTTCCGGAGACGCTCGAGGAGGCGCTCCATCCCCCCCTCGTGAACCCAGGGAGGCAGGCATGTGACCAAGGAGGTAGACCCGGCCTTGTATGGGTACTGATCCACGGCTATGTCCAGCCCCCTCTCCCTGGCGTTCTCGAGGAGGGAGAGGGAGTCGACGCTCCTGCCCCACATGGACCTGGTCGCGACCTTGTGGTGGCTGATCAGGACGGGAATCCCGGCTTTCTCCCCG
>JAUWBQ010000171.1 GCA_030601645.1 Candidatus Bathyarchaeota archaeon
GTTGTCCAGGGCCAGCTTCCGGACGTATGCGACCTCCTCAGGGTCATCGGTAATCACCGCGACACTGAGAGGCTTGCACAGTTCAACGAATCTCTCGACCTGTTCGATGACATGGGGATTACCGAGGGACTCCAACTTTCGGAGGTTCTCCCCTCTGAGAAGTTGACTAGTTGAGTGCGGCATGCAATTGCCTCTCCTTCTAACCTGACATCGATTATTTAGACATTTCTGCCTCATAAAATGAAGTTATTAAAGGCTGGCTTCCATTGCACGGAGATATCTTGTTTTTTCCTCATATTTGATCGATATTATTCTGCAATTAGACCAGACTTTCTGTTTTTAACCGGTTTGTTTTCCGTGTAAATATGTCGCAGGACTAGGCACACGTCAAACAGTAAGATTAAACTCGGTCCACAGCAGTCCTTATTCAGATATTCATGTCTGAAAAAGGAAAGTTGGATCGTTTCTGGATCCAAGAACTGACCCGGCCGGCATTCGAAGACTGGCTCGATAACGAACCCGCCCCCGTCGCCATCGTAGGCATAGGCGCCATAGAGCAGCACGGAGTCCACCTTCCGCTGGGGACGGACTCCCTCGGCGTGGTGGAGTTCATCCATGAGGTCGCGAAGCTGACCAACAGTGTCTGCGTCCACCCGTGCTGGCCCGGATTCTCGCCTCACCACATGGCATTCTCAGGCACCATCACCTTCAGCGAGGACACACTCCTAGGCGTCCTCCTAGACACAATAGAGAGCCTCGCCGCCCATGGGGTGAAACGCCTCGTCCTCATCAACTACCATGGCGGGAACAACGAGATCACGAAGCTCGCGGCCCGGATCGCCAAGATGGAGTTCAACGTCATGGTCGCAACTCCCGAAGGGCCGAGTGAGACCAAGCTAGCTAAGGAGATCAAGCGTCGCGTGGACAAGTATTTCGAGGTCCACTCGGGCCCTCGGGAGACCAGCTTCGCCCTCCACTACTTCCCCGAGCTGGTGGAGATGGGGAGGCTTGAGGGGTGGGAGAACCCCTTCCTCATCGACGAGAAGCTCCAGGAGTTCATGGATCCAGACAGGGAGGACTTCGAGCTCGTGAACCAGGTGTTCATGGCCTGCCTCCCCCCGAACACGGAGGACATCACCTCCACGGGCCAGTACGCCATGACAGACCCGAGGACCGCCAGCGCCGACGAGGGCCGCAGGATGAGCGAGGAGGCGGTCAAGTTCCTCGTCGACTTCATCAACCTCTGGAAGACGATACCTCTCCCGCTGGCATTCCAAGACTAGGAATACTTTTCTCCCATTTTTTTTAAAAGTCCCAAGCGTACCCGACGAAGAAAAAGGGACTTCGACTGATCCTCCAGCCGGTTGTCAATCGGAGAGGGAACTACGGGGATCAGTCTCCCGGGGGCTCTGGGCCCTCGTCAATCTCTTTCTCCCTTCTCTGGGGGACCATCGTCTTCCATCTCTTGTTATAGGAATATACAGCGCCTACGATGCCTCCCACCAAGTAGCCGGAGGCAACCCAGAGGCCGTTCACGAAAGGCCCCATGAAGAGGTTATCGAAGATGAACTCGACTATGTAAGCGAAGAGAGCGGTGGTGACTCCAGGCCTGAGGACGTTCCCCGTCCTCCTCCTGCTGACCAGGTATCCTCCTATGAAGCCCCCCGTCACGTGCAGGATTGTGGAGAGGCCGAGGAGGTCTCTGCCGAAGACCTCGATGACGGCGCCCGTCCAGGTGAAATAGGCGGTGAAGCCCTCCCGGGTGAGAAGTACGAAGCCTGAAGCGATGAACCCCCCCGCCAAGTATTCCCTGAATAATCCGCCTAGATCCTGTTCCAAGCCCTACGCCACGCCTTTGTGAACTTGTTCCCATCTCTTCCCTTAAGCTATTTCATCGCTAATTTCCTCACCTTGAGAAGAGCGGCCAATCTCTGTTTTTCCTCCGCATCCATGTGAAATGTGTGCTCCGTCCCGGGGAAAGTTCCATCTCGGACGTCTTCCCCATAATCACTCAAGGCTTTTGTGATGATCTCTCGGAGATCTACATACTTTCTGGCGAAGGGGGGGTTCTTTTTGTAGACGCCGAGAAGGTCGTGGAGGACGAGGACCTGACCATCGCAGCTCGGGCCCGAGCCTATCCCGATAGTGGGTATGGACAGTGTCTCGGTGATTATCTGGGCGACCTCGGCAGTGACAAACTCGAGGACGATGGAGAACGCCCCCGCCTCCTCCAGGGTGACGGCGTCCTCGATTATGCTTACCCCGGCCTCGGCCTCAACTCCCTGAACCCTCAAGCCTCCCAAGACGGCCGCTCTCTGGGGCATGAGGCCCACATGGGCTTGGACAGGAATCCCGGCTTCGACAAGAGCATTGACCTTCCCCGCCACCTCCTTCCCCCCCTCGAGCTTCACGGCGTCTGCGCCCCCTGACTTGATGATCCTTCCAGAGTTCCTTATGGTGTCTTCTATGCTCACGTGGTAAGCCATGAAGGGGAGGTCCCCCACGATGAGAGCCCTTTTCGCGCCTCTAGCCACTGGGCGCGTGTGGTGGACGATGTCGTCCACGGTCACGGGCAGGGAGTTCTCGTAACCGAGGACCACAGTGCCAAGAGAGTCGCCGACGAGGATCATATCTATCCCCGCCTCATCCACGAGCTGGGCCGACGGGAAGTCATACGCTGTGAGTTGGGTGATCTTCTCCCCCTTTTCCTTCTTGGAAATGATATCGGGCACGGTGACCTTCGCCATCTTCATCGCTCCATTGACAGCGATCTCTATCCCTCCAAATTATTAATGACTTTAGATAGAGCAAAGAGAGATGAAAATCGCGGTCATGGGCGCTGGTGCGATGGGCAGCCTATTCGGAGGACTCCTAGCGGACGCCGGAGAGGACGTGACCCTAATAGACATCTGGAAGGAGCACGTAGACACCATCAACGCTCGGGGGCTCAGGATCACAGGCATCAGCGGAGACCGCACCATCGAAGTGAACTCCACAACAGATCCAGGGAAGGTTGGCCCAGTGGACCTCGTCATCATCTTCGTTAAGTCCTATGACACAGCCGAGGCTGCGAGAGACGCTCTGCCCATGGCCTCGGACGAGACCGTCTTCCTCTCCCTCCAGAACGGGCTGGGAAACATCGATAAGATAGCCGAGGCCGCAGGGAAACACCGGATCATAAGGGGGGTCACCACCCAAGGCTCCACCATGATGGGGCCCGGTGAGATCTACCACGCGGGACAAGGGCCCACCGTGATCGGGGAGCTGGATGAAACGTCAACGGAGAGGGTTAAGAGGATCGGCAAGGCGTTCAACCATGCGGGGATACACACCGAGATCAGCTCGAACATCATGAGAGCCCTCTGGTCCAAGGTGTTGGTCAACGTGGGGATAAACCCCCTCACCGCCCTGACGGGTCTCAGAAACGGTGAACTCCTCGACTACCCGGAGATCAGACAAGTCATGAAGAGGGCCGTGGAAGAAGCGATGATGGTCGCCCAGAGCCTCGGGATAGAAATGGAGTTTGACAACCCGGTGGAGAAGGTCTACGAGGTAGCGGAGGCCACGGCTGCCAACCGATCCTCTATGCTCCAAGACGTAGAGAGGGGGCGTAAGACGGAGATAGACGCCCTCAACGGCGCCATCGTAGAGCTGGGGAGGCAAATAGGTGTCGATACACCCGTGAACGAGACCCTGGTCGCCGCTGTGAAGGGCCTTGAATCAGTCAGGACGGGGGCTTGAAAAAAGTAGAGTGAGAGTCGTATTCGCCGAGCTATTTCTTGGTTATTGGGTATAGGTCGTCGGGGATGTTCTTATAATCGAAGACGCCCGTGTCCGCGGGGCACTGACCCGGAGCGTCGACGATTATGATCTCCTCCCCCACCTCCTCGAAGACGGCTCTGAAGTGGGTCTTGGACTTCGTGACGATGATGTCA
>JAUWBQ010000032.1 GCA_030601645.1 Candidatus Bathyarchaeota archaeon
GAGCTCCGGAGCGACATGTACAACTCCCTCCTGGAGCAGTCCTTCAGCTTCTACGACAACCAGAGAACCGGGCAGCTCATGGCCAGAGCCACCGGCGACATCAACATGCTCAGCAGGTTCTTCAACATGGGCCTCCGGATGTTCGTGTCATCCATCCTACTGTTGATCATGGTCATATACGCCCTCCTATCCCTCAATGTGGAGCTCGCCCTGATTTCGATAGTAGTCCTCCCCTTCATCCTCCAGGCCACCAGGAGCTACTCCCAGAGGATCGGCCCCCTCTGGAGGGCCGTTAGGGAGCAGAACGGCGTCATCACCTCAGTCCTGCAGGAGAACCTCTCGGGGATAAGGGTGGTCCGCGGGTTCAACAGGGAGACCTACGAGGAGGAGAAATTCTACGCGGAGTGCGAGAAATACTTCGACACCAACGTCAACATGGCCGGCATAAGGGCCTTCTTCATGCCCCTGGCGTCCTTCCTCTCCTCCCTCGGGATGGTGCTCATAGTCTGGTACGGAGGCGGACAGGTCATCCGAGGAGCCCTAAGCCTCGGCAGCATGGTGGCTTTCTACTTCTACCTGGCCAAGCTCAGGGGGCCCATCCGCAGGATCGGGTTCATAACCTCCATGTTCGTCCGGGCCTCGACCGCCGCGGAGCGGGTCTTCGATATAATAGACGCAAAGGTGGACATCCACGATAGCGAAGACGCGTCGAGCATAGACGAGATCGAAGGGAGGATCAAATTCGAGGACGTCTGGTTCAGCTACGACGGAGAGAACATGGTGCTCAAGGACATCGACCTGGACGTCAACCCCGGGGAGACCATCGCCATCCTCGGCGCCACGGGCTCGGGGAAGAGCAGCATAATAAACCTCATCCCCCGCTTCTACGACGTCACCCGGGGCTCCATCAGACTGGATGGCACGGATATCAGGGACTTGAAGATAAAGTCCCTGCGGGAGCAGATCGGGATTGTCCGCCAAGACCCCTTCATATTCTCCACCACCCTCAGGGAGAACATCGCCTACGGCGTCAGAAACGCTAGTCTAGAAGACATCGTGGAAGCCTCGAAACAGGCTAGAATCCACGACTTCATCGACTCCCTGCCCGAGGGCTACGACACCCGTGTGGGAGAAAGGGGCGTGACACTCTCCGGCGGACAGAAGCAGCGGGTGGCCATCGCCAGGGCGCTCCTGAAGAACCCCAAGATCCTGATCCTGGACGACTCCACCAGCAGCGTCGACACCCAGACTGAGTACGAGATCCAGCAGGCGCTGGACGAGCTTCTGAAGGACAGGACCACGTTCATCATCACCCAGAGGCTCTCCTCGATAAAGAACGCCGACTACATCATAGTCCTCGAGGACGGGAGCATCATAGAGGAAGGCAGGCACGACGAGCTGATGCAGCTGAAAGGCACCTACAGGACTCTGTACGAGACCCAGCTCTCGGACGTGGAAGAGGGGAGGGAGAGCTAGAGATGGGTATGCGCCACCACTGGCACAGGATGGGCGACGACGAAGATTACGAGAGGACGATCCCAGACAGGGTTCTCTTCGCCAGGATGGTTCGGTACATCTCCAGGCAGAGACGGAAAACCATGATGCTGGTCATGGCAATACTGGCTTCCACGCTGATCAACCTCCTGCCTCCCTACATGTTCTCCGTCGTCATCGACAGGTACATCGGAGAGCTGGACACAGCCGGCCTCGCCCTCATAAGCGTCGCCTTCGTCGTAGTCTACGCCCTCATCTTCGTCGCCCAGTACAGCCACAGGTACCTCATCAACTGGCTGGGGAGCAAGCTGGAGCTCGACATGAGGATGGACATCTTCCGACACCTCCAGAGGCTCTCCCTCAACTTCTACGCCAAGAGGGAGGTGGGAAGCGTGGTCTCCAGGGCCACGAACGACGTGGACAAGATAACCGAGCTTGTGACCTCGGGAGTCGCGAGCGTGATGGCCGACCTTCTGACCCTGGTCGGCATCGTCGCCATCATGCTCTGGATGAACCCCCGGCTGAGCATGATAACTTTCTCCATAATCCCCCTGATGGCCGTCTTCATGTACTTCTGGGGCAAGAGGGTGAGGAAGGTCTACCGGGAGACCCGGAAGACCATCGCCAGCGTCTCCGCGCAGATGGAGGAGAGCGTGAGCGGCATGAGGGAGATACAGTCCTACAGCAAGGAGGGCGAGACTCGCCGCGAGTTCGAGCAGATCAACATATCCAACATGCAGGCCAACGTCCAGGCGGGGCAGGTAATGTCAGCCTTCTGGCCGGTCGCCAGCCTTTTCACGGCCATAGGCAACTTCCTGGTCCTCTGGTTCGGAGGAACCGCGGTGATGCGAGGCACCATGAGCGTGGGGGTCCTCTTCGGGTTCATGTCCTACCTGAACCGGTTCTTCATGCCCATACAGGATCTCAGCATGTTCTGGAACAACGTCCAGTCGGCGCTGGCGGCGGCGGAGAGGGTCTTCGGCATCATGGACACCGACCTCGAGATCTACGAGAAATCAGATGCGTTCAATCTTCCGGAGATCGAGGGGAGAATAAAGTACGAGGGTCTAACTTTCAGCTACGAGCCAGGAATCCCCGTCCTCAAAGACATCGATCTCACCATCGAGCCCAACATGACGATCGCCCTAGTAGGACCCACCGGGGCCGGCAAGACAACCATGATAAACCTCCTCTACCGGTTCTACGACCCGCAGCAGGGACGGGTGACCGTTGACGACCGCGACCTCAGAGACGTCAAGCTCGACTCCCTACGGAGCCAGTTGGCCATCGTCCTGCAGGACACCTTCCTCTTCTCGGGCACGGTGATGGAGAACATCAGATACGGCAGGATCGAGGCCTCAGACGAGGAAGTATTGGAGGTTTCCAAGGCCGTCGGGGCCCACCAGTTCATAAAGAGGCTGCCGGAGGGCTACGAGACGGACGTGAGGGAGAGGGGGGGCCGGCTGAGCGTCGGGCAGAGACAGCTCATCTCCCTGGCCAGGGCCCTCCTGGCCAACCCGAGGATACTGATAATGGACGAGGCCACCTCCAGCATCGACGCCTACACCGAGCTTATAATCAAGGAGGCGTTGGAAAAGGTGCTCAGAGACAGGACATCCATCGTGATAGCCCACCGCCTCTCGACGGTGCGGAACGCCGATCTCATCGTGGTCATAGACCAGGGGGAGATCGTCGAGAGGGGCACCCACGTCGAGCTCATGAAGCAGGGAGGCCTCTACAAGCAGCTCTACGAGATTCAGTTCAGATACGAGCCCCTGGAGGAGCCAGAGCCCACCACTGAAGTGGCCACCCACCCCCACGGAACGCACCGAGACGACTCGAAAAACTAGATCTGCATAACCCCTTCTTTCCATCATCCTAGGGGAGCAAATGATATCAGAAGAGAAACCCTAGGATGGATCGAGGCCTCCAATGACCGGCTCCTCGAAGGCGAAGCCCATTTTCAAGATCTGGCTCGAGACCGATGAAGGCTACGTATTCGGTCCCGGGGTCTACAGCCTGTTAAGAAAAATAGGAGAGACGGGAACCATCAAGGGAGCGGCTGAGGCTCTGGGGATGTCGTACCGATTCGCCTGGGGGCTGCTAAAGAAGGCGGAGGAGAGGCTGGGGGAGCCCCTCGTCGAGTCCCACAAGGGGGGCAGGTCTGGGGGAGGGGGCGTCGAGATCACCGACGTTGGTCGACGATTCTTGAAGGAATTCTCGGAGATAGAGCGGGTGATAGGCAGACTATCGGAGGAATCCGGACTCCCCCAGGAACACGAACCCATGACCGTCATTGAAGTGGAAGTTCTAGAAATGGACCCTGCGGGTGACAACGTGTTCATCACATTTCAATGGGCGGAACCTACAAACCTGAGACTCGGCCTCTCAAAGGAAACGGTCGAAGATCTGGATATCTCCCCTGGGGACCGAGTAATATTGGAGATTAGGCCAACCGTTGGCAACATCGAGAAGGTTTAATACTTGCTTATCGACCCTGGGCTCCTTCGCACTATCTCCAGATATGGTGAATACCTGTCCTCCAAGGACCTGCCTCTCTCGGTGAGCTGGTACAGGCACCTCTTCGTGGGGTCGCTCCGAAAGCCCTCATCCCTCACGATGTAGTCGAGGTCCGTGAGCTCCTTAAGATGGTGGTATACGTTCCTCACGTCGCTGTCCGTGAGGTAGATGTAGAAATACTCTTTGAGGGACCGCCAGATGGTGTAGCCGTAGGAATCTTCTCCGCGCTCACAGTTGTAGCGGATGATGGCCATTATCTTCATCTTCGTGGCGCCCGTGGTTCCCTTCGGCTTGACCAAGCTATTTCTCGAAACATTTATAAGACGGGGCAATATATATAATTTACGAATGGGTAAAATATCCATACTTACCCCCCTTCTCAAGCATAAAAAACCTGAGAAAGAGGAGATGAGATGAACAAGAACACCACTACATGCTCCAGATGCGGAAGCCCCAAGCTAATCTTGGATTACGAGGCGGGAGAAGAAGTCTGCAGTGATTGCGGGCTGGTCGCCTCAGAGGCCATAGTGAACACCGGCCCAGAGTGGAGAGCTTTCACGAACGCCGAGAAAGATAAAAGGACGAGAGTGGGAATGGCGAGATCGTACACCCTGTACGACATGGGGCTCTCGACCAACTTCAGCGGCACCAGGGATGCCAGGGGAAACCGTCTCGACACAGACACCAGGAACCGCATGAACAAGCTCAAGAGGTATGACACCCGCTCCAAGCTGGATGACACCTGGGGACGCAACCTCAGCATCGCCATGGCCGAGCTGGACAGGCTCTCAGCCATACTCTACATTCCAAAGACCGTGAAGGAGCACGCGGCGCTGATCTACCGTAGGGCGTTGAAGGCAAACCTGATCCGGGGGCGCTCCATAGACGCCTTCGTAGCAGCCAGCCTATACGCAGCCTGCCGAAAACACAGGATCCCGAGGCCGCTCAAGGAAGTATCGAAGGCGAGCACCAGGGAACACTCGGAAGTCTCCCGTTCCTACAGGCTACTACACCGGGAGTTCAATCTCAAGATGCCCATAGACGATCCCATGAAGTTCGTGTCCGGCATAGCGTCGAAACTGAACGTCAGACAGGACACGCAGCACAAAGCCGTCGAGATACTGAGGAAAGCCAAGGAGAGGCAGGGCTTGTCTGGTAAAGATCCCAGAGGTATTGCAGCCGCAGCCTTGTACATGGCCTGTCTCGAAAACGATGACAAACGCATACAGAAAGACCTGGCCGCCGCAGCTGGAACCACCGAAGTCACCCTGAGGAACAGATTAAGGGGCCTAGAAGAAACGCTAGTAGATTCGGTGCCCATGACAGACGAAGCCATGGTAACTCCTCAAATAGAGTAACCATGAGAAGATGAGAGCCCGCATCTCACTCCGGTGGAAAGAACCATAGATCCTACCTTTTCTCTATCAGCTTCTTGATGGAGTTAATGTAATTCTCATACTCACGCCGTCGACAGACGGCGCACAGGTACTTGCTCTTCCTCCTTGACGACTTGCGCCGGCGTTCGATGATCCTGATCTCATTAGGCTCTAGGATCTTGCCACAGACTGCACAGTGCTTCTCTGACATCCCATGTCTAAAGATCGTTGAGAACAGAAATCTGTTTGGGTCTCGACAAAAGAAGAAAAGAGATTATCACAAGTGGGATGATCATAAACGTCTATCTGGAGTCAGCGAGAGTCGTGAAGAAAGACTAAGGCCCCCTTGTCTGAGGGCTCCATTCTTATTCATGTATCTTACATCAAGTTCATCGTCGGAGTCTCGTCGACCACGGAAGAATCCATCGACCTCTCCGTCATCTTCAAGAAGAATCGCACGGAATTTCTCGCCATCCTCATGATGCCGGTCGTGGGAATGACTGCGTCCACCCCCATAATAATATGGAGAACGCCCGGCAACATGACCATCGTCTTGCAGCGATCACTGCACCATTGGCACAGCATATCCTCCTCGTCCATTGGATAGCCAAGAAGAAGGACAGCCGAACATCAGTAAGAGATTCCTCGCCCTTAAAAAAGTAGGAAATTCCTGAATCAATTCAGCAAACCTTATGGGTTATTGCACTTCCTTTTTAAAGAGGGAGCATGAAGAGCCTCGATGTGGCCATTGATGAAGATGTATACGATTATCTCGAGTTCCTAGAGATGACGCGGTTGCGCGCGCGCCGCAATGGTTGACGCCGAAGCATCGTATTCCATCCTTGAGGAGTTGAGCCTCAAAGAGGTTTCCATAGCCATTAAGAGTCTGCGGTGAAGCCGCAGCATTTATTTTTTTAAAAAATTCAACCCATGTACCACATTTTCAGCAATAAGGATTTAATATGTTGATAATGTAGATCAAATCAAGATGATTACCAGCTACACACTAGTCAGAGTTCTTCCTGCGAAGGACAAAGAGGTCTATGGGAGGATAAAAAAGTTCGTGGAGGTCAAAGATGTGATTTTGACCTATGGAGAGTACGACCTCATACTTAAAGTAGAGTCGGAGTCGTTGGAGGACTTGGATCATTTCATCTTCAACAAGCTGAGGACAACGGAAGGGGTGGCAGCCACCACGACCTTGCTCGAGGCAAAACCGACAACCTTCAGGGAAAACGATTGAGGGGTTAATCATGGAAAAGTTCCCTTCCGTCGTCGGGGATGTGATGAGCAGCCCTGCGGTCAACGTAGACGGCGAGACCAACGTCAGGGATTCCGCACTGTTGATGACGGAGAAGGGGATCGGGAGCCTTATTGTGATGGAGAGAGGCAGAGCCGTCGGCATAGTCACCAAGAGGGACATGATGCAAAAGATGGTCTCCCTCTGCTTGGACCCTTGCGAGACCAAGATCAGGGACATCATGTCGTCGCCCCTAATCACCGTTCATAAGGAGATGGGGATCCTCGCCGCCATGAGGAAGATGAGGGAGAACATGATCACACAGCTTGTGGTCATGGACGGAGAGAAGTTGGAGGGAATAATCTCTGAGAGAGACGTCATCAAGGCAGTCTCATACGCCGCACTCGCCTCCTTCAAACCCCTTATGAGGGGGAAATAGCAGAGGTGGCCTATAGAAGCCTGTCTGGGCGCTCCGCCTTGAGAACCCATTAACTCCTCTCTATTATCTTATTAGTTGAGTCTTGATAGTAGTTATACTCCTTACGATTACAGTAGAAGCGGAGTTACCTTTTCTTTCGCGCGCCCGGCTGGAAACTTCGCTCGTTAACCCTGATCTCATTTGGATCCTGAACCTTGCCGCACTCGCCACAGGCCTTCTTAGATGTGTCGTGGGTCATTTCCAACTAAGAAGTGAAAATCTTTAGCATCAACGTAGGATGAGCATTCCTTGAAAATAATCAAAACGCTGACTCCTGAATTTGGTTTGGAACGTTATTTATTTCTGCAATGGTTCGATGTGAACCCTCGATAAACCGGTCTCCATCTGTAGAGGAGTAGCATATTTAGGTATCATTTATCTAATTGTACAACAGAGCATATTAGGAAATGAGCGATAAAACCAACTTCGCGGAGGTCATCAGGAAAAACCGCTTGGCCCTGTTAGCTGTCCTCATGCTACCAGTAGTTGGAATGGTCATCGCCATACCCCTGATATTGTGGAGGGTGCCGGGATCTGCTAGAGTCGCCATACCGATCATCCTTGTCTTGATGGTCCAATACATGCTCTTGGTCGTATGGATATCCAGGAAGATGAACCAGATTACAGCGTCGTAGGTTTCCACAAGAATGGTTTTTAGTCGCGTAGATGTCAAGGGCGAAAGGAAATATCATCAGAGGATACACCCAATTGAAGATGGCATATGATGCGTTTATCGGTTTTATCCAGTTAACGACTCATACAATTACCTAGGATTCCTCGACACACCCCTCTTCATAAATAGGATTTACCATGTGAAAACACAACGCTGAGATGATTTTTACCTTAAAAATTAACTTCCAAGTGATAAGAGACAGATTTTTTACGTCAAAAAACCTTTAATAGAAAAACGTCGATTGTATGTGATTCAAGTTGAAGAGGTTCACGATCATCGCAACCCCAGAGTACGAGCATTTATTTTTAGAGGAATTTAGCAGAGCCCGTGTCGTCCAGCTTAAAGAAGTGACGGGAATAGAATTTGAAAAGCTCAAGGAAGGGGAGAGAACCGCCGATTTCAAAGCCCTCTACGAAAAATACCATGAAACATATCAGGGCCTCGCTAAAATGGAGCTTCCCGAACAGGAGACAGCTGACCTCTCCACAGTCGATTTAAAAAACTTCATCGACGACCCCGAGGAGACGGTGGAAGATTTTCTAAAAACATTGGAAGAGTTCAAGGAGAGGCTGATTGAATCCCGGGCGGAACATGAAACAACTCAGAAAGAGAGAGAGCAGAACCTCATAGAGGCGAGGGCACGGTTAGAAGGAGTCCGAGCGCTTGAACCCGAGGAGCTGCGGAGATGCATAGCCGTCGGATTGGTTGACCTCAACATCATTGAACGGCTTGCTGAACATCTTCAACGATTTGATGACACAAACTATAAGGTAGTTGAAATTTCGACCGATACAGGGTACATTTTCGTATCTGGTCCCGAGGAGAGGGAGAGGTGGGTTGAGACCCTCTTCCTAATTTTTGAAGTCAAAGATGTTTTCGATGTTCTGAGCACCGGAGACATCCTGCTAGCACTCGATGCTGGAATCCGCGAACAAGTAATAAACGAATACGAGGAAGAAGCTGAAAAACTTCGACTCCTGGTTGAGAGAGAAGAAGACGCAATTAAAGAGCAGATCGAGAAAATCGAAAAGGATATCATCAGAGAGGAAGGAGACTCGTATACCCCATTGCTTGGCAAAGCGAAGTTCTTGGACTACATACTTGGAATAATGTCCAATGAGACAGTCCCAGTTGTCAGGACGAGGCTGATGATCATAATACAGGGATGGATCGCAAAAGACAAGGTGCATGTTTTAGATGATATCAAAGACGACATTGAAGAGAGAACTGGCGAACTATTCTTCCTGCAATACGAGGACCCGGGTCACGATGAACACGCCATCCCCACCCCAGAGCCTGTGTTTACACCTTCGCTCTTTCAGCCTGCGTGGAAGCTGACAACCCTTCGTGGCTGGCCCTCGATCCACGAGGTGAACCCGATGTACATCTCCGTCATCATATTCAGCTTCCAGTTCGGATTGATGTATGGGGACATCGGCCAGGGAGCAGTATTCCTCCTTCTGGGGTTCATTATGTCACGTAAGTACAAGAGGGGCATGATGTCGAAGCTGGGGACGCTCTTCATACCCATGGGCATATTTGCGATAATATTCGGCATAGGGTACGACTCGATATTCCTCGTGGAGGGGCTCCTGTTCCACCATAACCAGTTCATGCCAAACCCCGTCCACGAGACGACGAAGCTGATGAAGTGGGTCTTCACGATAGCGGCCGTCGAGATCATATTCGGTCTGGTCCTCGGCGCCATCAACCAGTGGAAGGCGGGGCACAAATGGGGCGTCCTTGGGATGCACGGCCTCGGCATGATCCTCTACGTCGGCGGACTGTACCTGTCCGCGATGGATTTCATCAGGACCGGCGACTTCCTTGGCACCCTTGGCTACTGGGGCTTCTACGTCATGATGGGCGGGATGGTCCTCGCAATGCTGGAGCCCATCATCGCAGCCGTGGCCGGCGGCCACTTCACCATCGAGGTGATCGGAGAGGGAGTGGGGGCACTCCTCATGACCTTCGTCGAGGGACTCGCCAACCTCTTCTCCTTCCTCCGTATTGTGGCCTTCGCCCTCGCCCACGCCAGCCTGGCCAACGCGGCCATCCAGCTAGGCGGCTTCATGGGGAACATCCCGAGCCTAATCCTGATGAACCTCATCGCGATGACCTTCGAGTTCATGTCGAGCGGGGTACAATCGGTGAGGCTGCTCTACTACGAGTTCATGGGCAAGTTCTACCACGGCGACGGCGTCCCCTTCAGGCCCTACAGGCTCAGGATCAGAAAATCCTAGCCTGAAAATCTACTTTTTTCCCCTCTTCACCCCTGTGAAAAAAGTTATATGCTGATTTGGGAATTGTATGCAGAACAAGGTGGGAAGATACATATGAAGTCAGTAATTGTCCCCCACGCACAGCGACATCGAAGGAGGCGGCAACGATCGTAGACTACTTACCTGCGGCACTCACGATCGCCGCATCCGTCATAGCAGCTGCCTGGTGCATGACCCACGGCTCCACCATAAACGCCTCAACAACAGTCGAGAAAGGCAGAACTTCTGTATGGGGCGTAGCGCTCAACCTCATGGGAGCCCTGCTCATCTTCTACGGGTTCTTAGCGGGCCTGATGCTAACGATGGAGCAGGTATCACCCTTGGTGATCCTATTCATGGGGCTGATGGCGCTATTCGGGCTGATATTGATGGTTTCAATAGCCAAAAGCGGAGGAGACGAAAAAAGCATAAAATCAGCGCTGGACGGTCTGGGCTCGTGGGGGGCCATAACGGCGTTAGTGGTTTTCATGAGCATACTCTTCATATTGATCGGAGGAGGAGGTGAAGGTGATATGATACCCGAAGCGGCATGGGGGCCTCTGATGGGAGCTCTGACCATGATCGGCTCTGGATTCGCAGCAGCGTTGTGCATCATGACCGCCGTGAAGGCGGGTGCAGAAATGCTTGTAGAGAAGCCCGAGCTATCGATCTGGGCTCTACTCTTCGTAGCTCTCGGAGAAGGCCTGGCCATCTATGGATTGATCGTGGCGATACTCCTGATAGGCTAGCCTTTACGGCATCTCACATCCCCTTTTTCCGGGTAAATAGAGGTATAAAGGTCGGAAATTTTGAATTCTAAATGTCCGATACTGAGAGTTATGAAAATCAAGATTGAAAAATAGCCTATACGGATTCGGGGATGGCCAGATACTTCAGGATGTCCTCGGCCGGGATGCCCTGTGTCTTTCCCCAGGCGATTCCTACTAGGTCGTCCTTCTCTATCTCGCTGAAGACGAGGTACGCCATTACGACGTTGAAGCCGAAGTCGTTGACGGTTCGCCCCTTCCTCGCAATATCGTAGATGTGCTGGCGGATGCGGCTCCTGATGAGGGCCACATCGCCCTCGTATAGGGGGACCAAGATCTCGTTGTAGGGCGGGTTCAGCCCTTGGATGACGGACCTGATATCATCAGCGCTTATCGCCTCCCTCAGCATTTCCAGAGTTATGCCGTAAGTCGCTGGGAACATCTCCTCGGGGCTGTGGGCTCTATCTCGAGCGCCCCTCTGCTTCACAGCGATCAGGAAGTTCTCGACATCGGCCTCGGCTTGGACGATCCTCCTCACCAAGCCCCGGTCCCTCTGGGGTAAGCGTTCAAGAGACTTGAATATAGAACCGGTATTCAGATGGCTCAGGGCTATCTCCACCGGCCATAGGGCATCGTACTTCTCGGAGAGATCCAAGCTGGCGACGAGAGAGGCGAAGGGAGTGCCCTCGAGCTGGCGGACGGAGTCCTGGAAGGTCTCCGCCTCGACTAGGTCCTCGTAGTTCTTGACCCTGTAGGGCGTTATGGGTATGAGGGACTCAACGATCTGGGAGACCGGAATGCCGCTGTATTTCCCACGTATGATCCGCTTGAGGTTGATGACCTCGAACCTCAGGTAGTAGTACGACTGGAGGAAGTCGCCGATTTTCGCAGGGGCGAGATCCACTATCGCCATCATCCGCTCGATGAACTTCTGGTAGAAGACCTTCTCCAACGCTAGGGATGCGTCGCCCTCCGTGTCGACGGATATCCTGCCGTACGGCGTCCCGGCCAGGTACTCGATGAAGCCCTCAAGGCTCTCCTGCTCGGCCAGAGCGCGCATCTGCTCTGGGTTCAGGAGGTCAGCCATCAGGGCGTGGCTCTTCACGACCACGTAGGAGAGGCCGGGGCTCACTCTCGACGCCGTGCCAGCGCACCCCCGATGAGTTTCATCCTTACCAGCTCCTCCAGGCTCTCCTCGTCGAGCTTGTCCTCGATGAACTTGATGACTTGCCTGTAGCTGGGGATGATGGTGTTCTCCAGGGCGTTCACCTTCCTGTTCGTCTTCCCTAGCTCGTCCGCTATCCTCTCAGCCCGGGCCTCGAACTCGGCGAGCTGGAGGATGTCGTCGAGAATACCCAGGACCTTCTCCGCCGCCTCGCTGAGGGTGATGTCCAGCTCCCCCGTGATCTGGGGCTCCTTCTCCACCTTGATATACGGGTAGCGGACGCCCATGACGCTCCGGGGGAGGACCTCAAGCTCAAGGCGGCTCTTGATGGAGCTCGCCTGGCTCCTCACCTCCGTCGGGCCCAGGGAGATGTAGGCGGCGGTGACCGCTCTGTAGGCGATACGGAGGTCCTCGAGCAGCTTGCTGCGCCTCCCCTTAAGTACGTCTAGGGAGGTGGTGAGCTCCTTGGCGAGGTGGTCCCTCTTCAGCTTGAGGAACTCGGTCCCCC
>JAUWBQ010000136.1 GCA_030601645.1 Candidatus Bathyarchaeota archaeon
TCTGCCGCCGCCCGCTCCTGCCGTACCAGTTGGAGGTGGGGAAATGAGAGTGGAAGTCGATGACCTTCACGCCGTGGTTCGCCAAAGGGGTTCACCTGACGGAGTTATCAACTGCGGACCGTGGTTTTAATGTTATCCCCCGAAGGGCGTAGACGCGGCTCACAGAAGGGATCTCGTCGACTTCTCCGGGTAGAATGGGCTGTTCTCGGCGAGGGGCTCCTCCAGGAAGGCCTCCGCATACCTACATCCCCCCTGGACCCCCCTGAGCTCGGCCTTCTTCTTCATGAACCCCTGGTAGTAGCCCCACTGGAACTTGGCCAGCTGGCTGGCGTAGGCTTCGATGGCTGCCTTCTTCCTCGGCCAGGCTTCGGAGACGTCCACGATGACATGGGGGCTGGGGATCAGGGTGTTCACCTCCATCAGGAGGAGCCTCTCCACCTTCCAGGCCGGATCGTAGATGGTGGTGTGGCCGGCCCACTCGACAGCCTCCTTCACCAGCTCGTGGGCTAGGCGGTGCTCCCTGTGGTAGTCGAAGGGGAGGTGGGTGATGACGACCTCGGGCCGCCGTTCCACGATGACATCCGAGATCCGGCGGACCAGCTCCTGATTCGGTTCAATAGTTCTCTCCTCGAAGATCACGGGCTCGTCGATGCCCAGAGCCTCTGCCGCGTTCATGAGCTCTCCTCGTCTCTCTTCCTCGGAGCAGGTCAAGGAGAGGGCTCCGACGTGATGCCCGTTCTCCGCGTGGAGGGCGAGGGTGCCTCCGCACCCGAAGGTCTCGTCGTCGGGGTGCGAGAAGATAGCCAAGAGTCCACCAGTCATGGAGTCACACGTATTCGCTTCAGTCTTCGACAATAAAGGGATTTCCGGTCTCGAATCCTAGCTCCAGTAGAACTCGGGGAACATGGGCGCGTAGAGGGTGAAGTGGATGAGGACGAAGGCGGCCGCCAACAGCCCGAGGAGGGCGGCCTTCTGGCGAGGCTTGAGGATCCTGTGGGAGAGGAGCCCCCAGAGGAAGACGTAGGCGTCGTTGGCTGCGATGTAGGCCGGCAGGGTGCCCCCCGCCCCGTTCTTGACGATGTGCTCTGCGTCGTTCATGTACGGGATTATCGCGCCTATCGTGGCGAAGATGGCGAGGGCCAGGATCCGCAGGGACAGCCGATTCTTCTCCTCCCCGTATCGGTAGAGCCTGAATGTGATGTAGGTGCCCAAGGCGGCCAATGAGCCGTTGGCCGCGTGGCCCCAGATCGTGAAGCCGGGGGGCAGAGAGGGGCCATAGGGCTGAAAGTTGAATCCGTATATCAGGGACAGGATCCTGTCCTTGCGCGCGCCGAGGGTGAGGAGGGCAGAGACGACGGCGTCTTTGCGTTTGTCCGCCCGGACCACGGCCACGATGTCACTGCCTTCGACCGTGTATACGTTCTCTCGCAGTGGTTTGGATGGGACGAGGGGTTCGTGTGGGGGATTCTGGACGAGGCAGTCGTACGCCGCCATGGAGTTCTCACGCCCATCCCGTGGGCTCCCCGATCTCCAGCAGGGTGTAGAGCCTGTCCCCCGGGTAGACGACCCGCCTCGGGAACATCGAGTGGACCACACCTGTGACAGGCGCCCTGACCTCGGCGAGGACCGAGCCGTCGAGGTCTGTGATCCTCCCTATGACCTCCCCCTCATCAGAGACATCTCCCTGATCTGCGATGGCGGTGAAGACCCCGGCGACGGGAGCCGTGACACTCCGCCACTCCATATCGAGGAACCTCTGGGTCTCGGGTCTCTCCGCCTCCCCCTCGAGCATCCCGAAGTGCCTGAGGAGGTTGAGGGTGCCGTCCACGTGGGCCATGATGTACTCCTCGAGGGGTTGGGTGCGGTAGCCGAGGCCTGCCTCGCTGATGATGGAGGCGACCCCGGTGTTCACCGCCTCGTAGATGAGGGTGCCGGGGCTGGTGTGGCCTATCTCCGGTGTGCCGGGGAGGACGTATCTGAGGCCGAATGCCTTGGCTATCGTCTCGCTGGTCTCATCGATTTGTTCGCCGATCTTGAGGTAGATTGTGTGGTCTAGGTGGGATTCTGGCAGGTCTCCGCCTCTGAAGTCGACGTGGTAGTTCGACTCCTTGATTAGCTGGAACAGCGTGTGGGCGACGACGCTAGTTGGAGTCCCGTTTGGGTCCCCTGGGAAGGCGCTGTTGATGTTGACACCGTCGAAGGGGGTGATGCTGGAGCGGAGGTTGAGCCAGCGGGTTCGGAACCTTAAGACCGGCATGTTCACGACTGGGACGGTTATGAATAGGCCTTTGAGCTCCCCCGGCTTTATCAGCTGGTAGAGCCTTGAGGCTGCCTCGACGCCGCAGTACTCCGTCGGGTAGAGGCCTCCTGTCACCATGAGGGTGGGGCCGGACTCCTGTCCGTTGACGACGCCGACTGGCATCTCCACTTTAGCCGCAAGGTTGTCCAGCACCTTCACGTAGCCGAAAGCCTTTTCGCCAGATTTGACTTCGAGGGGCTCGAAACCTCCCATCCTAGTCGATCTCCTTGATGTCCTTTCCTATCTCGTAGACCACGTCCCCCTCCCAGATGGCGGGGCTGGTGACCATGTGGATTACGCCGTCGGTTGGGACGGCGATCTCCTCCAGGGTCTCCCCCCAGAGGTCCTTGATGACCCCGAGGACGTCGCCCTCTGACACCATGTCACCGGCCCTCACGTTGGAGATGAAGAATCCGCCGTGCTCGGCGTACAGGTGGTAGGGGGAGTACACCTTGGCCTTGGGTGGGGTCTCCGGCTCCCCAGGGAGCATCCCGAGCTGCTTCATCACGTTGTAGATGCCCTTCACGACTCCTGCCACGATGTCGCTCTGGCAGCGGCCCATCCCCCCGGCCTCGGTGCCCACCGTCATGGGGAACTCGAGGCTGGTGCTGCTCTTCCTGGGCGGGCTCTCCCGGATCCACTCGTAGCCGAAGGCCCTGCAGAGGGAGAGGTTCTCGGCGTCCCATTTGGGTTCTCCTTTCTGCCTGTACATGGTGCCTGTGAGGAGGTCCTCCTCCAAGTCGCCGCCGTGTAGGTTGAGGCGGTAGTCGCCCTGGGTTAGGACCTCCCTGTAGAAGGTTGTGGCCACCTGGTAGCTGATCTTGGGGACGCCGCTGCCGCCTCTGGGGATCTCCTCGACGTAGCAGCCTGTGAGGTCCCTGTAGTCGACGGGGTTGCCGTGCATCCACCGGGCCTCGAAAGCCAAGGTGTTCACAACGGGGGCGATGATCACGCGGCCGTTGACCTCCGTGGGATCCAGCTCCTTCATGACCGTGAGGGCGGCGGCGGGCCCGTTGTACTCCGAGCCGTGCTCACCGCCGTTGACGATCAACGTGGGGCCGTCCCCGGATCCGTTGACGAGAGTGAGGGGTATCCTGTGGGGTCCCGCCGGCTTCTCCGAGATCTCCAGGTAGCCCTGCCTCTTGGTTCCCTTGGCTGCCTGGAGATCCTTGACCTTCAATAAGTCGTTGGACATATTGATCGAACCTGATCTGATTCGCATCTTGAGGGAATAAGTCTTTCACAGCCGAGCCTGCAAGGGCCCTGATGGCAACCGTTAATAGTATAAGTATGTCTCTGCCTTTGAGCTGTTTTTAATGGGCAGGCTTGAAGGGAAGGTGGTCCTGGTCACGGGCTCCGGCCGGGGGTTCGGCCGCTCCATGGCCATCGCCTACGGGAGAGAGGGGGCGACGGTGGTCTCGGTGGCCCGGACCCGTTCTGAGCTGGAGGGCACCGCGGAGGGGATACGCTCACAAGGGGGAGAGGCCATGACGGTGTCTGTGGATCTGGCCTTCGAGGGTGAGATCCGCCGGTTGAGGGACGTGGTCCTCGGTGCCTACGGTGGGCTGGATGTCCTGGTGAACAACGCGGCGACAAGCCCCTGGAAGACTGTGGAGGAGACGACCGTGGAGAACTGGGACAGGACCATGGCCGTGAACCTCCGGGCCCCCTTCCTCCTCTCCAAGGTGTTCCTCCCGGCTATGAAGGCCCGGGGTGGGGGCAGCGTCATCAACGTCAGCTCAAAGTCGGCGGAGATGGGGTTCGTGGCCGAGTCCGCATACTGCCCCTCGAAGTACGGCCTGGAAGGCCTCACACAGTGCCTCGCCCTTGAGCTGAAGCCCCACAACGTAGCGGTGAACTCCCTCAACGTCTCAGCCCCCGAGGGGAAGAGGCTGAAGCCCACGGAGCTGACCCTGGCCGAGGCGGACATGCTTCCCGAGAAAATAAAAGCGAGCTACGCGAGCGACGAGTCGATGGTGGGGGCCTTCACCGACGCCTGGGTCTTCCTGGCGCTCCAGGACGGCAATGGTGTAACGGGGCAGAGGTTCAGCACAAGGATGCTGGCATCGTTGCTTGAGAAGGAAGGATGGGAGGCTGTCGTCGCTAGGAGGCTGGGGAGGCTGACCAGGGCCGTCTACGAGACATACGAGTTCCCTAGGAGCGTCCGATACCAGACGCCGGGTGGCGGATGGAAGGAGCTGAAGTTCGAGTAGCCATAAAGTTAGATTTCCTCCACCTTGTCGGCGGGCACCCAGCCTCGACTCCCCTCGGCGTTCGCACACCAGATCCAGCCGCCGGCCTCGCCGATGAACTCCAAAACCTCTCCGAACCTAACCGTGTGCTCCACCGAATCGTAGTCGACCAGCATCCTGGCTCTGCCGTTCTCCCGCCGGAGATGGTCCTCGGGGATCCAGGCGCTCACCCCTCCCTCGTCGGTGCACCAGAACCATCCCGGCATCTCCTCGTCCTCCTCGCCGACCTCCACGGCGTCCCCCGCCATGACGACCATTGAGTAGGGAAAGGATGCCTTATGCTCCTTGACGACCCTGTATCTCTTAGCCATTTTCTTCTAATGTGCCGGGGAGATGGAAAAAGTTAGCGTAAATGTGTGGGGCTAGCCGCTGAGCTCCTCCTCTATCTTGGAGATCAGGTCCCCGAACCTTCCGTCGCCGGCGACGTTGGACGTC
>JAUWBQ010000036.1 GCA_030601645.1 Candidatus Bathyarchaeota archaeon
ATGAGGATGTCCGCCCCCCTGTAGAGGGCCTTGAGGATCTCCACCCGCTGCTGGACGCCCACGGAGAGGGTGTAGACCGGGGCCTCCAGGTCCACCTCGAGGCTGTACAGCTCGCAGAACTCCCGGACTTGCTCGAGTATCTTCTCCTCGTCGAGGAGGACGCCTTTCTTCATGGGCTCCCTCCCCAGGATGATGTTCTCCGCCACGGTGAGGCTGGGAACGAGCATGAAGTGCTGGTGGACCATGCCGATGCCTAGCCTCATCGCGGTGGCGGGGCTGTCCATCTCCACCTCCTCCCCGTTAACCAGTATCTTACCCTCGTCGGGTCGATAGAGCCCGTAAAGTATGCTCATCAGGACGGTCTTCCCTGCCCCGTTCTCGCCGAGGAGGCCGTGGATCTCCGCCTTCTCCGCCGAGAAGTCTATCTGGTCGTTGGCCACCACGCCCGGGAAGGCCTTGGTGATGCCCCTGAGCTCTACTGCGATAACCATTGATTTGCAAAAAAGGAGTGGGAGGTTGGGATTTAACGTTTTTCTAGGCTTATCCGCTGGGCACTGTGATTTCGCCGGAGATTATCTTGTCCCGGGCCTCAAGGACCTTCTCGAGGACGTCATCCGGTAGGGCGTCGTGGTCGAACTCGAAGATGTGCTCCCACAGGGTTTCCTCCTCGGGGAGCCTGCACATCCCTGTCCAAGACTCGGCCAGGCCTCCGCTGTAGATGCCCCCCTCGAAGGTGCCCAGTAGGGCTGAGAGGATCGTCTGGAAGACCGCGTTGTCCACCCTCTTGGTCATGCTCGCGATTATCTCCGGATGAAGGTAGTCCTGGCAAGCGTCGACGCCGAAGCCCATGATCCCTTGCTCGTGGGCCGCCTCGAGGCCTCCGAGCCCGCTCTTGCCCGCCGCCACGAAGATGCCGTCAGCTCCAAGCTCGGCCAGACTCGTGCCCAGCTCCTTGCCTCTGGTCGGATCGGCCCAATCACCTACGAACACGGGGTCGAGGACCTCCACGTCAGGGTTGGCCCAAATGGCGCCAGCCTCATATCCCACGAAGAAGTCCCTGATCAGGGGGATGTCCATCCCGCCGACGAAGCCCACCTTCCCGGTCTCGGTCATCATCCCTGCGACGACGCCCACGAGGAATGAGCCCTCGTTGGCCCTGAAGACCAGGGAGGCGATGTTGTCCTTGAAGACGACCATGTCCACGATGGCGAACTTCTGATCGGGGTACTCGTCGGCGATCACAGCCAGGGCGTCGGCCTGGTCGAATCCGATGCAGATGATGATCTCGTACTCGCCGGACATGGCGAAGTCCCTATGGAAGCCCTCGTACTCGGCGACGGCCGTCGGCTCGACGTAGTCGAACTCGATCCCCAGCTTATCCTCAGCCATCTGCACCCCTGCGAATGAGATGTCGTTGAAGGATTTGTCACCGCGGCCCCCGGTGGCCATCACCAGGCCCACCTTCTTGCCGGTTGTTAATCCTTTGACCTCGGCCAGCATGATGTCCGCTAGGGCTCCCTCAGCCAGGGCGCCTCCCAGGCTTGATTTTGCCTCGGTCAGCTCTGAGCTGACTGCGTCGAGTCGGTCGACGGTATCGTCGTGGTCTGCCGCTAGCGCGTCGTAGGTCTCCTTGGGCACGTAGTCCTCTTCGGATAGGGGCGGGTTCATGGTGGGGTAGATGAAGTACCCCACCGCCGCGCCGATGATGAGTGCAATTACAATCCCTGCGTACAAAGTGGTGTTGTTACTTGACATGAGTTTAACCTCAAGTGGACTAATGTTCATTTTTTTCTTTAAAGAATTTGCTAGGGGGAAAAAACACGCCTCTTTTACGCCCGTTTGACCATCCAACCCGTTAAATCGAAAGACTTCAAAGTAAGATTTATTCAAAATCATGAAAGAACACGTCATCTTCCTTTGAAACATGGCGGGCACCGCTGAACTCATTTGACACATCGAGTGTTTGCATGAGAAGAGGGCGAAGGATTATCGAGGGTGTCTGGATCATGTTACTTCGAACTGTACGATATCGTACTCTCCGGGCTTCCTATACCGGAATGCCTTCGGCTCCATATGGAGCAGTATGTAAGACGGGTCCTCGGGGCCTTCGAAGTAGCTCTTCGCCCAGCCGATCTCTCCGTACAGCCTCTCTTTGAGCTCCGGGTCTTCCACGATGGATGCGATGGTCTCCCCCCGGATGAAGCCTTGGCTCCCCTCGCCCTCGATGGTCAAGTAGAACTCCACCTTCGGGTTCTCCTTTATCTGCCTGACCTTCCCCGTCTCGGGCCCTCCCCGGGCTCCCGTGATGACGTATAGCTCGTCGTCGAGATGGACCAGAGTCACCGGGCGGACCCTGGGCTGGTCGAGGGCGTCGGCGTAATCGAAGTAGGATGAATAGTTGGTGAGACTCTCGTCGTGGACGTCCCATTGATCGGTGTATTTCTCGTGGTTACCGGCTACCCCGTAGAAGGGGATCCCCGCCTCCCAGACTGCGGAGATCGACTCGTTGAACTCGGTCCACTGGTGCCAGAGCCCTCCGGAGTGGACCATGTCGCCCGTGTGGATGATGAGGTCGGGGTCGTGCTGGAGATAGGCTTGCACTATTCCAGCGTGAAACGGTGAGACAGCATCCGGTAGGCCGCTGGATCTCGTGTCGCCGTAGGCGATGAAGTTGAAGCCCCCGTACTCTGTTCCCCCCGTTTCGGCTGCCGCAATGCGTGCCGGTGCCCAGACGGCGAGCTGAAACAGCGCTAACGCAAGCAATGCAACGCGCACATTATCGAAGTCTTTAGTCAATGTAGCTCACATTTATCTCAACCTTAACCCACACAGCTCTAAATTTATTTAATGATGCACTAACCTTTGCGCTCGCGGAGAAGGTCCAAAACATATACGAGCATCTCCGCACCCTCTGGAAACCCCGAGAGAGCCTGAAGTTTGAATCGACGAGTTCCGCCCACCTTCTCCATGGGTTTCATCTTCCAGTTATCTGTCCAAAGATCACCGCGCGCCCATGACGCCTAAACTCTCATCCATATTTTTGTCCCCACATCAGAGCCCTCTGGACATAACCAGGATGTTGCACGGTTGAAATATAGCAGCGCCGTCGTAATATATCGGATAAATCAAAAAACCAGACTATCCGATATATTTTTATATCGTTTATTACCCCCGTAAGGTGCGATGCCCCTGATAAACAAGAGGATCCACAGACGAATCATCGCGAAAAAGGAACGATTTGACAGACACAGGCCTCTCTCCCCCTCAACGTTAAACCGTCTGAGAGCCGATCTCGCGGTCGAGTACACCTACGATACCAACGCGATGGAGGGAGGCACCCTTACTCTGAGGGAGACCCGCCTCGTCATAGAGGAAGGCATCACTGTGGCAGGGAAACCCCTCAAGGATCACCTGGCTGCGATCAATCATCCTGAAGCCCTCGGATACGTCGAGGAGCTCGTGCATGAGGGTGGTGAGATCGACGAGGAGGCCGTCCTCGAAGTTCACCGCATCGTCCTAAAGGGTATAGAGAGCGACGCAGGCGAGTACAGGACCTCGGGGGTGAGGATAGCGGGGGCCACGTTCACTCCGCCCCCCAGCGACCAGGTCAGTTCGAGGGTCCAGGAACTCCAAAGATGGCTCGGGAGGAACCCCGAGGAGCTCACTCCCGTCGAGCTGGCAGCGGTCTTCCACCACAGATTCGTCCAGATCCACCCCTTCGCCGAGGGGAACGGGAGGACCGCGAGGCTCCTCATGAACGTGATCCTCATGAGACACGGCTACCCCTTCATCGTCAACGTCACCTACAGAGACCGGGCCAGATACCTGAGGACCCTATCCGAGGCGGATCAGGGTAATCTCTCGCCGTTCGTTGACTTCATCGCCCTCAGCGTCGAGCGGGCCCTGGACATCTACCTCCAGGCGGTGGAGGAGCCGGAACTGCTGACCCTCGCAGAGGCGAGCAGGCTCGCCCCCTACTCCCAGGATTACCTGAGCCTCTTGGCCAGGAGGGGGGCCCTCGGGGCGTTCAAGAGAGGGAGGAACTGGTATATCACAAGGGGGGACCTCGAAGCGTACGTGAAGTCGATCCATGATAAAAGGAGAGAAAATCGAGCTTGAGCTTGATATGTAATCCATAATCTTACCCTGACATCGCCGTAATTCAAGATCGATTCTAAATGGGGGTCATGGTTGAAACATGGGTGATAAGAGATCCTGCCTTGTCAGAGGAACGTGACGAGTTCTTCATGAAATGGTTTCACCATGTGGTTTCTCGTCTCGGAAAATCAAGTCCACCCCACAGGTACTATGATCAATCAGATCCAGCTGGTGGAAGGTGTCTAATGGTCGAGTTCGAGAGTAGGGAGAAGATGGATGAGGTGATGGACCCGTTACGTAAAGATGAGACGTTCATGAAGTTCAGCCAGGAGTTCCTCGCCAAGTATGTTGATGAACCACCGAAAGTAATGTTCTGGCAGGACTTGAAACGAGAAGAGATTGATGACGCTCTAAACTAGGTCTGGAAACAAAACTAGCTGATCCCATTACTATGCCTTCATATACATTACAGAAGACATCTCTCTCCCGCGCAATGACCATCGCCTTCCGAAGACCCGCAATGAAAAGTACAGAAAAATACGAAAAACGTAGATCTCCCTAACATCGTTACGTTTGATTATACCTCGAAATTCGAAAAGGAGACTAGGAAACCCTCCTATGAATCAGAGGGGTAGGGGGACATACGGTCCACGTATGAAAACAACGCCGTCCACGAAAAGGAACTTGAAAAACCCTCCGACGCGACCCGATTCCCGTAAAAAACGCGCCCCCAAGCAACACATCCAAGTCAAAAACCCCCGACCGCACGCAACCGTAAAAAACCATTGCACGCCACCCCATGTTCACCATGAAGCCGGGACGCTTATTCCCACCTACAGGATCGCAAACCAGAAACTGGCGGGCCCGGTGGGTTACGCCCAGTGTAGCGAGCGGATTCTTACCTACTCAAGCTCGATGGGGATTAAATTTGCGCGCCTATATGAAGGCGTATTTATCTTTCAAGGTGAAGTCTTCGTATATGTGTTGACTTCCTTGGATGTTTTTTGGAGGCTTTCAGAGGAGCCCCTACTCATACTGATGTCACTCGTTGCCGGGATAACACTGATTCTCCTGGTAAGGGTGGTTCTCAAAGGAGGGGGCACTGCCGGAAGAGATGTGGCGAAGCCTCTCGAAACGATCGCCGATGATGAGGAGCAGACGCTACCTGAGGAGACTGTTGCCGCACCTGAAATACGCCCAGTTATCATCGATGGAGAAGTGGACATGGCGACTCAGGTGCATTTAGAAACTGCAGAGGTGAGCGCCGAGATTCGTCCTCTGCTGAGCCCTGAGAAGCCCGATGAATGTGAATATTGTTCCATATTCAAAGATCTCGGGACGGTTGTGTGTCCCAACTGTGGGAGGCCGCTGAACCTCCCACGCGTACACGAGGAATGACGAATTCCGGTTGGGCGCGCGTCGCAGGCGTTAGAGCAAAGCTCGCATCGCCCTATTATGTGATAATCCCGCGCTCGGGTGGCAACCCTTTCAAGGATCACGAACCTTGAGCGTCTTAGGGAATGGAAGAGTTAATCGCTCGCGGAACTCTTCTCCATACTCCCCATTTCTAAATTCGCGCGCACAGTGCCTCCCAAACCCAAACTCGTGTACCATCCTGTTCAAGCCATCCAGTAGCTATCCAGTATCAAAACAGTACCAAACCACACGGAAAAGAAACCCAAAAACACCCCCAACCACCAAGGGGGGAGGGGCAACCGGCCCCGGCCAGACCCGACCCCACGAGTCACTGCCTGCTCAGATAGAGCAGAACAGCCGAGGCGATACACGCAAAGACCTCCGGGAACATCAGCAGGGGGCCGAACCCGATCCTCCTGAAGCCCAGCATCTGGTGCACGAATGGGTTTGACGAGATAGTGCAGAGGAGGAGGGCCGCAGAGAAGATCTCTCCCACCAACCTGTACGAGGAGGCGGCTTCGGACATCCTAGGCGTGGCCGGGGGCTTCAAGGGGGGCGGGGCTCTCCAGCAGTTCGAACGAGCCATGACCCTGACGGAGGCGCTGGCAGCGAACTGGGCCAACATAGCCACCTTGGCCGTGGGACTGGTGGTCTGCTTCGCTGCCTCCTACATGATGTTCCTCCGCTCCGAGGTCAGACCCGGAGACTGACAAAGGACATCCCTTTTTATTCACACGCGCGCAAGAGGAAACGCGGCGATAATTTGAACCCGGGAACCACGATCGGAATCATTACCGGACTCGTCATCATACTACTGTTATTCGTACTCAGCGTCATCGCATGGGAACTATTCAGACGAGACTTTAAGTAGAAATCAAATGCTCTCAAAACGGGTCTAGGGTTTAATTGTCCCTTCACGTGCGCAAAGGGGAACTTGAAATAATCCCCTTTTACTACGGATATCAGTACCAAGACCCACAACAAGGGGAAGGTCGCATGCTGACCAGAAAACAGATTGAAAACAACATATGCTGGCTGCTGGAAAACGGATCAGCGCCGACAAAGTACCTGACCAACCTCTATCTGCTGGGGGCATCCCCTCGTTCAAGCGAGATGATGGAGCTGTGGGACGCTGTAAACGAGCATCCCAGCAGCCGCGAGATATTCTTCAAGCAGAGGGAGGATGGCTCATGGTGCTCCGGGGGCGCCTGGGCCCCCAAGCCCTCGTACATGCCGAAGGGCGGATGCACTCCCGTCAGCCCGAAGTACGTGACGACGTCCTGGGTTCTCGCCATCCTCGGCGAGATGGGGTTCGATCACGGCGATAAGCGAGTCAAGAAAGCCTGCGAGCAGAATCTCACGTACCAGCGGCCTAATGGCGTCCTCTCGGAGAGCAGGGGCTGGCCGGAGGATCTCGGCGGCGACCCTGACCCGAGGAACGTCCCGTGCAGGATGTCAATACAGCTCACGGGCCTCTCGAAGGTCGGCATGGGGAGGGACCCGAGGCTCAGGAGATCCCTGGAACTCCTCAAGCGATGGCAGCGTGAGGACGGGGGATGGGTGCAGGAGGGACACAAGGACGGGACGTCTGCTCCGTACAAGATATGGACGAGGAGCTGCCCCTGGAGCACCTACTTCGCCACCGCCGCCCTCTTCCACTCCGGGGACCCCACGGACGGAGAGGTCCTGTCCAGAGGCATAGGCTTCCTCCTCTGGCACCTAGACCAGAAACCCGAGAACGAGATAAGGAGGTTCTTCTGGCACGGCCACGACACGGTCCGCGAGCTCCTCATGTTCTCCGAGACCGGGGTGGATCCGACACATCGATCAGTCCAGGTGCTCCTAGGCTGGCTGGAGGACATGTACAACCCCACGAAGGCGCACTTCAGTTACAAAGGTAAACCGATCTCTAAGATGAGCCAGCGAGAGGACGGCGCCACACCGCGGGTGATGAAGTACAGGACCTATCATCTGATTGAGGACGACTGGCTCACATACTACATGACCCGGATAGAGTCCAGCTTCCTATCATAAAGCCGAAGAAGATCCAATCAGGTTGAGAGCCCCCCTCAAACATGGGGGAGGGTCATGTGTCTGATTATGAAAAACGCGCCAAAAAGCTAAAGGAACCCGAACATCGCTCCATCCCGACAGGATTCCAGTCAGAAACAAGGGCCATTTCAAGCGTGCGCGGTACAATCATTTTTTTGGGAGGGGTCGCATAGGTTGATTCCTTGTGTACGTCTAATCCACAGACTAAGGCGCTCATGCCTTGGCTTGAGCGTTGCAGAGATAAACGGCTTCTCATGCCATCGCGCGAAACTGAGATGACAACGATTAGAATGGCTACTGTGACTGCCAAGCCTTTTCGTTCTTATCTTCATGAATCTTATACTTTCTACCATAAGGCTTCTGTTTCTTTTTTTCTTTTCACGTAATGACACCGACAATCAGATTATTTGAGTAATGGTATGGTACATTAAATGGGGAATTAGCGGATTTATGCTCTTTACAAGATTTCAAGGTGTTTGAACAACCGCCTTTATTAACCAAGGTTTCTTTACATACACTGCGCCAACTGTGATGGCAACTACGGCTACAGCTAGCGCAATGTAGGGAGCCAACAAGGCAAGCTTATCAAAGGGAACCAAAACGCCACCAACTGTAGTTTTAGGACATGTGATGGAGTACGCGAATTCGCCGGTGCTGTCCTGTGCAGTCAGGAAGTGCATCTCGGTATTCGGCAAGTCGTTCGGAAAGACGAATTCCCCACTGAAGCCTCCTGAGGCGTCAAGTATATTGCTAAAAACAAAATTTTCATCAACATAAAGATCGAAGGGACTATTCGGCTCTAACCCAGAAATTTCGAACGGGTAATTTTCACCTGGGGTCGGCACACCGGTGCGGGTCTCCAACGTTGGGTCATCGAGCCACTGGTCAAGATCGAAGACGAATAGATCGCTGTCGCAGATGATTGAAGATTCCTTCGTAAGGACACCGACCAGAATATTGGTGGCTGACATTGCTTGGAGCGTTGTGTTGAGCCCCACGTACTCCTTCGGGAGTGCGAAAAACAACTGGTCCAGAAGTGGTGTCGCACCTAACCCGTCCCAATCCGCAACCAATTCCACACTTGCTATAATTGGGGCTTCGGGGAGCGTCTGAGTTGAGCCGGTGGACAGGTCACGAACGAGCCCACTAACTGAGTAGCTGCCTCCACTTCCCAGTACTGTGAGCTCAAGAGCATATTCCCTTCCAATGAAGCCGCCGTAGCTATAGCCTGTGCTAGAGTTGTTGTCTGAATCGAAAACCAGAGCATAGGTTGCGTTGACGGTGCCTGAGAATAGATCACCTAGAGAGAGTCGGCCGCCAATGTTGCTTATTCCGTCAAGGGAGGAAAGAGTCGTGGAGAAGATATCGCCGTAGCCGGGACCGGAATGATCATTGAGGTTATCAGTCTTCGTCCCGTACTGTTGTTTCTCCTTTATTGCAGGGTAGTACCATTCCATCTGGATAGAGCATTTGCCTCGGACATAACGCGCCTTAAAAATTTCGTTGATCTGATCGGGAGTTAGATGGGTTCCATTTCTTCGATTGGATGGGGCCATTATGTTCCCATTATGGGTCGGGCCCGTCGTATTTGGAGCATGACCACCATCATCGGCGGTGGTCGTGGCATCGATCTTATGCCCAGGCTTTAGGGATAAGACATGACCTATTTCATGAGCTATCGTCTCGCCGGTTGCCTTCGCGGTTCCACGATTCTTGACGACCACAACGGGTTTATTATGGTAGGCCCATCCTGGTGTGGTGCTATTAATCCAAGGAGTGCGCACGAAGCTGATCTTTATGCCCTTCTTGTTCGGCGTTGCGTCAATTGCATCCTTTCCCGCCTTAACTATATCAAGGAATTCCTTAAAGTTATTTGCAGGGCTTAGATCGCCGTCGTTTCCAGCATCCCCCGCACTGGCATTGAGGTTAACCTTGACGACGGTCAATTTGTAGCCAGCTTGATTGAGTATATTACTTGCTGCCTCAACCGCCTTCTTCGCTTGATCCCCTGTGATATTGGCGTTCTTATAGATGTTGATAATGACTGGGATATTTGAGGCTTGGGCCACCGGCTCGCGCGAGCGCGCGGGCCGGGCATCAATGTACGCAAAAAGACAGGTAGTTAGGACCAGAACAGTTAGAGCAGAGCGAAACTCGTGCAAATTCATCGTATTTTCTCCTCTTTCTTTCTATTCTGTTTGAGACTTTTTAATTTTTTTTAAAAATAATTAAAGGAAGATTCCGAACACCAGATATATATATGTTGAACTATTCTACAAATTTTTGGTTATAACTACAAAATTACACTATTTGGTGCTTTTTGGATTATTCGTAACATTTATTCCGCGATTTACATATAATCCTTCCTAAATGTCCGCTGACTAGAAGCAAACCGACGCGCGCGCAACAGGTTTTACGTAAGAATTGTTATATTATACTAACATGTTTTTGGGGTTGAGGAATTCAATCCGTTTGATTCTGATTTTATTCCTGCGGGTGAAATATACAAAGACGTTAAGAAAAAAATTACAAAACCAGAATTACAAATAGAGTATGATAAAGAGGACGATGATTTTTTAGGGTTTTATACTCACTATCAATTCAATCTCCATAGAAAACATGCTAGAATATATGTATGGAATCGTAGACGATCAGAAGCTAAGAATGTTTAGAGGGATTTTGGAGGTAGAGACACCGTGTAGATTATTACAACCTGCACGTCTTCATTGAGCAATTTCTCCTTATGTTTCACCAGATCCTGAGACAGTAACCATCCCCAGTGAAGATTTTAGGATTCTTGATGTTGTATTTTCACAACCAGAAAATGGAACTGAATTACATGAAGATCTAGTCTCTAAATCGATTTATGGCCCACCAGAAGAACCCATGTATTCTACTCCTACACCAGCAACTCTACCGCCAGAGGTAGTTAGTCACTTGGAATTGTTAGAAAGAGATAAAGATCGTCTAAGAGAAAAATATGCTGGAATGTATAATGCAAGGTCAAACGGATGTTTTAGAGCTCATAACTTAGGGTTATTATTTCCCCGAGAAGCCGGGCAGCATTATTTTCCTCCGGGAGAATATGAAATAAAAATTCGAGTTAAAGGTAATAATTGTGATGAAATTAGTAAATCTTTCATATTATTTTCTCCTGAATATTGGCGAGATTTAGAATTAAAGAATGTGTAGAATTATATAGAAAGACATACGTACATGATGCGTGCGCTGGAAAAGTTTCGCGCACGCCCGAAAATCACTCCTCCCTGATTCAATTCCTAAAAAACTATATAAGAACGTATAGAAAAATAGATTATCGTACGAAAAAATAACCCAGTTAAGCGAAAATAAGGCCTCTCTCTAGAAAAGGAGACGAAAAACAGCTTCTCAAAAGACAGGGGGGAGGGGGGGGTCATACATCAGACCCCAAAAACAACGCCATACACCGAAAGGAACCCGAAAACACCCCCGACACGACCCCGTTCATACCAAAAGGGGCACTTATTCATACCCAAAACCCACACCCCAAGCCACACGGACACAAACCCCTTATGACCGGTAACCGGTCACAACTCCCCGAAAACCGCTATAAGCGACCACGTTTACAACAGAACTGGCGGGCCCGGTGGGATTTGAACCCACGACCTCAGGCTTAGGAGGCCTACGCGCTATCCATACTGCGCTACGGGCCCACGCCAAAACAGGGGTACGACTCCCCACTATTAAAAATAACCCCGGCCACCCCCACACAAACTATAAAGGACAAACCCGCCCCTAACACCAGCAGCGGGGGTACCCGAGACAGGTCAAAGGGGCGAGACTTAAGATCCCACTCGGGTAAGAGATCTCGTAGCTAAGGCTTTCGCGGGTTCAAGTCCCGCCCCCCGCACCATCTTTCTGGTGGTGGGAGTGTGCCTCTCCCCCCTGTTTTTAGGGGGTTTTGTTTGGGGTGTTTTTTCTGGTTTTTTCGGTGTTTGGCGGGTTTTTCGGTGTTCTTTTGGGGTTATTTTGGTACTGTATAGCTACTGTTTTGCTACTGGACTGCTTGAATGGATGTGATTGTTTTATCTGTTGTCGAGTGGGAGGGGGGCGTGTTGGCGGTTCTCCTTTGCTGGCGCATGATGTTTTCTGGTGTGGTTGTGATCGGAAAAGAGACTGGAGAGGATTCCGATTTACTTTGTTCTCTCCTAATAGATGTGAATCAGCGCTGAATTGAGGATAGAACAACCTCAAATCCACCCATGAACCTTGGCCTAGATCCCTCCGACCCCGCCCGTAGGCCCCCCCAGAGGCTCTCACG
>JAUWBQ010000065.1 GCA_030601645.1 Candidatus Bathyarchaeota archaeon
CGGCATGTACCGGAGGAAGAGGGCCAGGCCGACGGCCGGGAAAAGGGCCGTGACGAGGTAGAGCTGCCTGTAGCTGATGAAGGCCACTAGGAAGCTGGTGATCAGTGGGCCGACGAACATCCCCATGGACATGAATGTCATATAGCGGCCGAGGGCGTCCCCCTGCCTCCTGGCCGGGGCCATGTTGGAGGCCGTCGCCATGGCGATCTGGTTGAAGGAGCCGGAGGCTATGATCTGGTAGAAGGGGATGATGTAGAACCATGTGGGGTCTGGGGCGAAGGCGTAGAGGAGGGGGGCTGTTGCCTGGATGATGAAGGCGATGACCAGCATCCTGTTCTTCCCGATCCTCTCGGCTATTATGGTGAAGGGTATCCTGACCACGACCATGAGGATGGACTGGATGGAGAGGATGAACCCCAGCTGGAGGAGGGAGGCCCCCATCTCGAGGACGTAGAGTGTGAATATGGGCTGGGTTGTGAACCTCGACAGCTGGAAGAGGAAGGAAGCCACAGAGACGATGTAGAAGCTCCGCGGGAGGCCGTTCGTCTTCTCTTCCAATATTACAACCAGCTCGATGTAATCCTCGAAGATATAGGCCGCGATTGATAAATGTTATCGAGGATGGACTTGTTTTAAACACCAGAGCAAACCTAATTTTCTTTTCTCGACCAAGTTTTGCTTAGAAATGTTAATAACCGAGTGCCATTCTTTTACGGTAACACCGGACGTGGTAGTTTGTCCGAAGAAATGCCCCGAACATCGCTGTACGCAGTCAAGGTCACCATGGGCCAGGAGAGGAACGTAGCCCTCATGCTCGCAGACAAGGCGAAAGTGGAGGACATACCCATAGCCTCCATCCTGTCCCCCATGGAGCTCAGGGGCTATATCATAGTGGAGACGGCCGCACCCCACGCCGTGGACGAGCTCATCCGGGGGATGAGGCACACCCGGCAGAGGGTGCAGGGCATGGTCGACCCCAAGGAGGTGGACCACTACCTGGAGACCCGCCCCGTCGGCGAGGGCCTCGAAGCGGGCACCCTCGTGGAAGTCATCGCGGGCCCCTTCAAGGGGATGCAGGCCAAAGTCGTCAGGATGGATGTCGCCAAGGAGGAGGTCACCGTGGAGATACTGGAGGCGGCTTTCACCCTGCCCATCACCGTCCACGCGGACTATGTCCGGGAGCTGAAAGGAGAATTATAAATGGTAGAGAAGACGTTCAACTTCATCGTCAACGGCGGCGAGGCCACAGGCGGACCCCCCATAGGCCCGGCCCTCGGCCCTCTCGGCGTCAACATTATGGCCAGAGTCAACAAGATCAACGAGGAGACCGCCGAGTATCAGGGCGTCCCCGTGCCGGTGGACGTGACCATCGACACCGACAGCCGGGAGTTCACCGTCAAGGTGGGGATGCTCTCCACCTTCGCCCTCATCACCCAGGCCCTGGACATCGCAAAGGGCTCCCCGACCCCGAACACGGAATACGTCGGCGATCTCACCTTCGACCAGGTGGTGGGCATAGCCAGGAGGAAGAGGGACGGCCTCTTCTCAGCATCGCTCAAGTCGGCAGTCAGGGAGATCGTGGGCAGCTGCCAGAGCATGGGGGTCACCGTAGAGGGCCAACCAGGGAAGGTCGTCCAGGGCCAGATAGCGATGGGGGACTTCGACTCCCAACTGGTCGAATAAAGCTTTATATTACATCTCAGGTTGAAAACAGGGAGAATTCGAAATGTCGGTCCGGAAGGATACAATATTGGAAGCCCTCGCGAAGGCGAGGGACTTGGCCCCACAGAGGGGGTTTGAGCAGTCCGTTGACCTGACCGTCAACCTCAGGGACCTCGATATGAGGCAGCCCAACAACAGGGTGAACCTCAGGATCCAAGTTCCCAACGGCGTTGGCGGCCAGAAGGTAATGGTGTTCGCCCAGGGAGACCTGGCCCTCAGGGCCAGAAGGGCCGGAGCTGATAGGGTTATGGAACCTGCTGAGCTCAACGAGATGGCCTCGGACAGAAAGGAGGCGAAGAGGCGGTTGAAAGACTACGACATCTTCGTAGCAGAGGCCCCCCTGATGCCGATTGTGGGCAGGGTTGCGGGTCCCATCCTGGGCCCGAAGGGGAAGATGCCGACGCCGGTGCCCCCTCAGGCGCCGATAGACGCCATCCTGGAGAGGGAGAGGCGGACGGTGATCCTGAGGAGCCAGGACAGGCCATTCGTGAAGTGCAAGGTCGGCAAGGAGGCGATGTCCGACGAGGAGATCGCGGGCAACGTCGAGGTCGTCCTGAACAGCCTGACAAACGTCCTGAAGCGGGGCGCGAACAACATCAAGTCCATCTATCTGAAGCTCACAATGGGCCCCGCCGTCAAGCTGGAGTGAGGTGGAAGGTATGTCGCAGGTATCGGAGGAGAAGCTGGGGATCGTCGACGCCACCGTGAAGCTCCTGGATGATTACAAGCTCATAGGGGCGGCAGACCTCACGAAGGTGGGGAGCGGCATGCTCCAAGACATGAGGAAGCAGCTCCGAGACCGGGTCACCATCAGGGGCATCAAGAACTCCCTGATGCGCATCGCCATGGAGAAGGCAGGCCTCGAGGGCACCGACGACTTCCTCGGCGAGATCAAGGGGCAGAACATCTACATCTTCAGCAACGGCAACCCCTTCGAGCTGGCCATGACCCTCCACAGGAACAAGGTGAGGGTCTACGCCAAGGAGGGGGACGTGGCCTTGGAGGATCTATTCATCCCCTCGGGGAACACCGGTCTCTCCCCCGGCCCAATCATCAGCAAGTTCGGAGGTCTGGGCATCAGGACCCGCATCGAGGCGGGGAACATCTGGGTCGTCCAAGACACCGAGGTCGCCAAGACCGGGGACCAGATCTCGGCGGACCTAGCTGACCTCCTAACCCGCCTGGGAATCAGGGCCTCGGAGATGGGCCTCGAGATCAAGGCGGTCTACGAGGCTGGGATAGTCATCCCCCGGGATGACCTCATCTTGGACATCGATATTTACGCGGAGCGGCTCGCTAGGGCCCACAGCGACGCCTACCAGGTGGCCCTGAAGGCGGCTTACGTGACGTCAGTCACGATAGTCCCGCTTCTGTCGTTGGCGGCCCAGAACGTTTGGAAAGTGGCGTTAGAAGCCGCCTATATGACGCCTGAGACCGCCCCGGAGCTCATCGCTAAGGCCAACGCCCATGCAGTCAACCTTGCGAAGGCCGTCGGGAGAGCCCAGGCCAAGCTCTGATATCCCCTTTTCAACTAGCGTACGGTCTCGAGCTACTAGATCCGATGCGATTCTCGGGTTAAGGGTGTTGAATTATGCATTTTCCTCACCCGTTCCGGTCGGGGTCGCTGAACACGGGCCTTTATAAGTGACAACTCCTCACTACTAGTCCGGAATCGTCCAAAATGGGTAAGAAACTAGTTAAAAGCGAGAGCGATATCAGGCGGAGAATGCTCATGCCCAACCAGAACGACATCCTAGGCGTGGTGGACAAGAACCTGGGCTACACCCGGATGAATGTGGTCTGCCAGGATGGCCACAAGAGGCTGTGCCGGGTCCGCGGGAAGATGAAGAAGAGGAACTGGGTCCGGGAGGGCGACGTGGTCCTCGTCTCCCCGTGGGACTTCGCCTGGGAGCAGAAGGGCGACATCATCTTCCGCTACACCGCGAACCAGGCCCACTGGCTCAGGCAGAAGGGTATCCTCCTCATAGGTTGAGGCCGTCCAGGGTTCAGACCAGGATAGCTCCCAGATGCCTGCTGGGGGAGACGGTCATGTTTTACTAATAGAATCAAAGTCGTCAGGATTTAGTTTTAGGATGATACGGCGGCCCCTGATTGATAGCAGTAAACTATCCTCCGCTATATCTCTTGTAGGGGGTCCTGAACCCTTCCTCTGTTAGCTTCTGGTGGATGGCGCTCTTCAAGGCGCCTAGTCCTTCCCTCGTTTTAGCGCTGACCGGGAACACGAGGCATTCTGGCTCTGACGTGTGTCCTCCGGCGATCCGGTTCTTCAACTCCGCTAGGATGGAGGCCCGCTCCCCTCTTAGTTTATCTATCTTGTTGGCTGCAACCAGAGGTAGTTCTCCTGTGCTCTCTTTCAGGAACTGGATCATCTCTAGGTCCAGGGGGATCAGTCCCTTCTTCTCCATCCTCCAGGTGGTCTCCAGGAAAGTTGAGAGATCCAGGACATGGACGGCAAGGGCGATGTTCCTCCCCCGGGACTCGATGAACTCTAGGATCTCATCCTTCACATTGCCCACGAAGCCCCTGGACGCCCCTGTGATCCTCCCATATCCGGGCATATCTACTAGGGAGAGGCCCCTGTCCAGGGGGTAGACCGAGACCCGCCTGGTGGTGCCCGGACGCTTTCCCGACTTGGTCTCCAGACCCGTGATCTTCCTGATGATGCTGCTCTTCCCCGAATTGGGCCTACCGGTGAAGACCAGATAGCGTTCGCTCATCCCAGGTAACCTTTGGGGCTCCCTCCTTAGTATTCTTTCGAATGTGATCGGTGAGTTTAGGGCTCAGTGGCATCCTTTATCTTCCCAGCTTCTCAATTAGCCATGTCTCATTATCCGCCTGGAGTGTTCTGTGAGGAGGGGTTTGGCGTGCGGCGGGAGGTCTTGGCCCTGGCCATCGAGGCCCTGAGCTGGATGGAGCTGAGACGGATAAACGGGAGGCTCGCCCTGAGGAGGACAGCCAGGCAGCTCGGCATCAGGGACGAGTCAGTCCTGCGGCAGGCCTTCCGCCTCATCATGGAGGCCACGAGGAGGCGCAACGCCGTCGATCACATAGTGGTCCAAGCCTTGGGGCAGGAAAAGTTCGAGGATGTCAGTCTGGGGGTACGGAACTTCCTCCGCGTCTACACCTCCGAGGTGAAGTATGGGGAAGAGTCCTTGCGGGAGGTCGTGGAGGTCGCGTCCCTCGCCCGGGAGATACTGGGCTCCAGGGAGCTGGCCCCCGTCGAGGAGGCCCTGGACCTCATCCCCCACTTGGAGATCCGGTTGGACGGTCTCCCCGAGGACGAGGCAACGGCCCTCAGGACTTTCCACCCGGCGTGGTACGTCAGGTACTGCAATGAACTACTCGGGAGGGGGGAGGCCCTCCGGCTCCTTCAGGTCCCAGGCCTCCCTACGTACATCAGGATGAACTCGCTGAAGGGAGCCGACGAGGAGATCTTGGAGGTCCTCAGGAGAGAAGGGGTGGAGTTGGAGGAGGCCGGTCTCGAACACGCCTTCCGGGTGGTCGCTCGGCGCCGTCCGTTGAACCTTCTAGAGGCGTATCGAGAAGGTCTCTTCACCATCCAGGATAAAGCGAGCGTCCTCGCCGGGCTTGTGGCCGCCCCGGAGCCGGGGATGACTGTGCTCGACGTATGCTCTGCCCCCGGAGCCAAGACCGGCCACCTCGCTCAGCTGATGGGGGATCAGGGTCGGATCCTCTCGTTGGACTATTCCAAGCGCCGCCTTGAGACCTGGGAGCGGGAGATGGCGAGGCTCGGTGTGGAGAACGCCGAACCGGTTCTGGGGGACGCCAAGAAGCCAGGGGCTTTCCCGGATGTGGAGGCGGATCTCGTCCTCGTGGATCCCCCCTGCACGGGCATGGGGACTTTCAACCGTATTCCCAGTGGGAAGTGGCGCCTCTCGAGGAGATCCATCGATAGGATGGCGTCCATCCAGCTTAAGATACTCAACAACAGCGCCGTGCATGTCAGAGAGGGCGGTAGCCTCGTCTACTGTACCTGCAGCATCTCAAGGGAGGAGAACGAGATGGTGATCCGAGACTTCACGACGGTTAATCCCGGCTTTTACTTTGTGGAGGCCAGTCCTCGACTCGGGATCCCGGGCTTGATGGGTCAGAGCGAGGCCCAGCGTTTGTACCCCCATCTCCACGAGTGTAACGGCTTCTACCTGGCCAGGCTGATGAAGGCTTCGGATTAGTTGGAAACATTTATACGCCCAGAAGTTTTCACTGCTTACGCATTCCGGGACCCGAGTAAACGCAAGGTGGAAACAGATTGAGCGCGTATGGTCAGACCGTCATCGACGCCGAGGGCCTCATCCTCGGGAGGATGGCTAGCGTCGTAGCCAAGAGGCTCCTCGAGGGGGAGCGCATCGACATAGTGAACGCGGAGGGCGCGGTGGTCTCGGGGAAACGGCTTCAGGTGATCAAGGAGAGGAAGGAGTTCCTCGAGGTTGGGGGGCCGACGAAGGGGCCTTTCCACTACAGAAAGCCCAACGCCATCATCCGGAGGACCATCAGGGGTATGCTCCCCCACAGGAAGCCCCGGGGGAGGGAAGCCTACCGTAGGCTAAAGGTCTACATCGGGGTCCCCAGGAAGTTGGGCGGGGTCGAGGCGGAGAGCATCGAAGTCGCCCATGTGGACCGGCTGAGGGGCAGGTACATCACCGTGGGCGAGATAGCCAAGAACATCGGATGGAAGGTCGATTAGAGTGTCGTCGAGGAAGAAGGCGCAGGTCACAACCGGGAAGAGGAAGACGTCCAAGGCTAGGGTGGTCGTCTCAGAGGGGAAGGGCAGGGTCAGGATCAACAACACCCCGATACACCTCTACAAGCCCGTCCTCGCCAGGGAGAAGGTGATGGAGTCTCTCTGGCTCGCGGGGGAGGTGGTGGACAACGTCGACATCAAGGTCAAGGTCCACGGCGGAGGCTACATGAGCCAGGCCGAGGCCGTTAGGATGGGCATAGCTCAGGGCCTCGTCCGGTGGACCAGGAGCAAGAGGCTCAGGAACACATACGTCGAGTACGATAGGACGATGCTGGCTGGGGACGGGCGCCGGAAGGAGTCCAAGAAGTTCGGCGGACCCGGGGCCAGGGCTAGGAAGCAGAAGTCCTACAGGTGATGCCTGATGGTCAGGATGATCTCACCCATCGTCAAGAGGGGCGCCAAGGTGAAAACCGGGAAAGGCTTCTCCATCGACGAGCTCAGGGAGGCCGGTCTAAACGTGGGCGAGGCTCGCCACATTGGGGTGCCCGTCGACCAGAGGCGGAGCACCAGCTACCCCGAGAACGTTGAGGGCCTCAAGGAGTGGGTGGAGGAGGCCCGGAAGGAGGGTTTCAGGGTCCCCAAGACCAAGCAGTCCTCGAAAGGCCAGAGGGGCAGGGCCTTCCGCGGCATGACGAGCTCCGGGAAGAAGATGCGGGATCTCAAGTCCTGAGAATGATCACTCTTCTAAAAATTTGAAGGCCTGTTGAAATTCAAAAGAAAAGGGTTAGAGTTTGGATAGGGCCTTCTCCACCCGGTCGAAGACCTCGTTCATGATGGTCTCGCTTGTGGCTATGCCCATCCTGAGGTGGCCCTCCCCCTGGTCGCCGAACTGGGTGCCGGTGGAGAAGGCGACCCTGGCCTCGTCCAACATGTACTTCTTGAGTTCGTCGCTGGTCTTGTCGTAGTCGAACTTGGGGAACATCAGGTAGGTCCCCTCCAGCACGGGCCACGTGACGCCCCCGATCTCGCCGAGCCTCTTCCGGCAGAGGTCCCGCATCTTGTGCAGGTGCACCATGATGTCCCGCCTCCACCAGTCGAGCCTGTGGTCGAGCATCACCGGAGCCGCCGCCTTGGCGAGGGTGGTCGTGGACCTCATGCAGTCGGCGGCGTGCCTCCTTATGCTGGCCATCATCTCCTTGTTCGTGGCGCAGGTGTATCCCATGCGGAGGCCGGCGACGCCGAAGGTCTTGGAGAAGCCCCATGTGGACATGGTCAGCCTCTCGATCTCCGGGTTCAGGGAGGCGAGGGTGATGTGCTCGCGGCCGTCGAAGAGGATGTCCTCCCAGAGCTCGTCCACCATGACGACGATCTCGTTGTCCACGGCGACGTCCGCTATGCCCTTCAACTCCTCCTCGGTCATCACCCTCCCACAGGGGTTGTGGGGGTTGCAGACGAAGATGAGCTTCGTCTTGGGCGTGACGAGCTCCTTGAGCTTCTCGACGTCGAACCTGTAGCCCTCCTCCATGTGGAGAGGCCAGAGGACCGGCTTGCTCTCCGTGACCTCCTGGGCGGTGAGGAAGTGGAAGTACATGGGGTCGTTGACGATGACCTCGTCCCCCTTATTACACGAGTGCCTGACGGCGAGCCACATCGCCGGGATGACCCCCTGGGTGATGATGACGTCCTCGGCGGTCGCCTCCAGCCCGTTCCTCCTCCTGATCTTCTCTGCCATCGCCTCCAACGCCGGCCCGTCCGTGTTGTAGAAGAGGTCCTCGTCGTGTACCGCATTCAGCAGGGCCTTCTTGATCTCCATGGCCACGGGGAAGTCGGGGTCGGCCAGCCAAAGAGGGATGACATCGGGCGGATCCCTGTGCCATTTTAGACCCGGGGCGGCTAGCATCCCCTCGATGGTGGCCGAGTTGAACTGATCATGATATATTGTTCTTCACCTGTTGGGAAGGATGAGTTACGCTCTCGCATTTAATCGTTTTGATGGGGGCGAGGGTTGTACTTTGATAATCCGAATCGGAACAAAT